>CAYJWO010000009.1:8316-12853 GCA_964373825.1 uncultured Planctomycetales bacterium | reverse complement strand
GGAGGATCGTCGACGACACGGTGCAGATCCGCGGCGGCCGGGGCTATGAAACGGCGGCGTCGCTGGCCGCGCGGGGCGAAGCTCCGATCCCGGTGGAGCGCATCCTGCGCGAGACGCGGATCAACCGGATCATCGAGGGGACCAGCCAGATCATGCGGCTGTTCATCGCCCGGGAAGCGCTCGACGCCCACATGCAGGTGGTGGGCGGGCTGCTCGATCCGTCGGGCAGCCCATCCCATCGGCTGCAGGCGGCGCTCGGAGCTGTGGCGCGCTACGCACTGTGGTACCCGCAACAGTGGCTGTTCTGGTCGGGGTGGCCGCGGCACCGGCGGTTCGGCCGGCTGGCGGGACACTGGCGGTTCATCGAGCGGACCAGCCATCGGTTGGCGCGCTCACTGTTCCATGGGGCGGTCCGGCATCAGATCCGCTTAGCACAGCGCCAGCAGCTGCTCGGCCGGCTGGTGGACATCGGCAGCGAGCTGTTCGCCATGGCGGCGGCCTGCGCGAAGGCCCGGGCGATGATGCGCCTGCAGTCGTCCGAGACCACCCCGGAGGAGCTGGCGGATTGCTTCTGCCGGCTCTCCCGCCGCCGGGTGCAGCGGCTCCTCGGCGAGCTGTCCAGTCCCGACGATCGCCGCTGCTATCACGTGGCGCAGCGAGTGCTTGCCGGGCAGATGGCGTGGCTTGAGGAGGGCATCGTCTAGCGCGTCATGGCGGACACGATCCCGGTACTCTTCGAGCGGCAGGCGGCGGCGGCTCCGCAGCGTCCCCTCATGTACGCGAAGCGGGACGGCGCCTACCGGCCGATCTCGTGGGCCGAGGTGCGGGACGACGTCCATGCGCTCGCCGCCTGGCTAGTGGGCCGGGGGGTGGCGGCCGGCGACCGAGTGCTGCTGTTCGCGGAGAACCGGCCGGAGTGGGGAGTGGCGGATCTCGCCATCCAGTCGGTTGGGGCGTGGACCGTTCCCATTTATCCCAGCTTGACCGCGCCGGAGATCCAGCGGCTGCTCGAGGACTGCGAGCCGGTCGGATGGATCGTCTGCGGATCGGACCGGGCGGCGATCGCGCGCGCGCTGCAGCCGCGATGCACCTCCCTGCGGTGGATTGTGGCCATCGACGCTCCCGGGGGGGCCTCGCCGATGGTCGCCTGGGCGGACGCGCTGCGCGACGGCCGAGCACAGGGCGGCGAGCCGGCGCTCTCCCAGCGGCGGGCTCAGCTGCAGCCGACCGACCCCGCGACGATCATCTACACCTCGGGCACCACCGGTGATCCGAAGGGGGTGCAGCTTTCGCACCGCAACTTCCTCTCGAACGTCGATGCCTGCCTGTCGGTGTTGCCCATCGGCGCCGGCGACCTCCATCTCTCCTTCTTGCCGCTCTGCCACGTCTTTGAGCGGATGGCCGGCTGGTACTTGATGCTGCGGGCGGGTGCAGCGGTTGCCTACGCCGAATCGATGGACGCGCTTCCGGAGAACATGCGGGAGGTTCGCCCAACCATCATGCTGGGGGTGCCGAGGTTTTTCGAGAAGCTGCGGGCCGGCATCGAAGAGCGGATGGCGCAGTTACCGCCGCCGCGTCGGCGCGTGGCCCAATGGGCCGCCGGGGTCGGACGGGCCGCGGCGCGGCACCGGCTGCGCGGGCAGCCGGTGCCGTGGGGGTTGCGGCTGCGGCACGGCCTTGCCGAGCGGCTGGCGTTCCGGAAGCTCAAGGCCGGATTGGGCGGCCGCCTGCGGTTCTTCGTGGCCGGAGGAGCGGCCCTGAGCCCTGAGCTGGGGGAGTTCTTCTTCGCCGCCGGGGTGACCATCCTGGAGGGGTACGGCCTCACCGAAACCTCGCCGGTCATCGCCGTGAACCGGTTGCCGGTGCCGCGGTTCGGCAGCGTCGGCCAGGCGATTCCCGGCGTCGAGGTGCGGGTGGCCGACGACGGAGAGATCCTGACACGCGGGCCGCACGTGATGCAGGGCTACTACCGTAAGCCCGCGGAGACGGCCGAGGTGCTCAGGGATGGCTGGTTTCACACCGGCGACATCGGCCGGATCGACCTCGGGGGATTCCTGTGCATTACCGATCGCAAGAAGGACCTCATCAAGACGGCCGGCGGAAAATTCGTCGCACCCCAGAAGCTGGAAAACCGCCTGGCGTCCGATCCCTATATCGCGCAAGCGTTCGTGTACGGAGAGGGGCGCCCGTATTGCGTCGCCCTCCTCGTGCCGAACCCGCAGCGCCTGCAGGAAGCGGCGCGGGAGCAGGGCATCGCCGGCGAGTCGATCGCCGAGCTCGTACGGGATGAGCGCATGCGGGCATTCTACTGGGCGCGGGTGCAGCAGCAGCAGGCGGACCTGCCGAGCTTCGAGCAGGTGAAGAAAATTACGCTGTTGGCCCAGGAGTTCACGCTCGCGGGCGGAGAGTTGACCCCGACGCTCAAACTCAAGCGGCAGCTGGTCGCCAAGAAATGCGCCTCCACGCTGGAGGCGCTGTACCGCGCGGTCCCGTCGAGCGCGGCATGATCGCGCAGACAGCCGATTGGTGGGATCCCGCGGCGCGGCAGCGGTTGGCGTACCGCGTGTGGGCTCCGGAGTCGGTCCGCCGGTGGCTGCTTGTCCTCCATGGATTCGGCGAGCACGGGGGGCGCTACGAGGCGTTCGCCCAAGCGCTGGCGGAGCAGGGGATCGGCGTGATCGCCCCTGACCTCTGGGGGCATGGGCGGTCGGACGGCCGGCGGGGAGACCTGGATCTCACCCGCACCGTTGACGATCTCGCTCAGTGGGCTGAGGACGCGCTGCCCACGGCGTGCCGGGAACGGTTGGGCGCGGTGTTCGGGCACAGCGCCGGGGGGTTGCTCGCCATCACCTGGGCCCTGCGTTTCCCTCGCCAGGTGCCCCGCCTGGTCATCCAGTCGCCGCTCTTGGCGGTGGGATTTCGAATCCCGCGCTGGAAAACCGCGCTCGCGCGCCTCGTAATCCCCTGGTGGCCCGGGCTGACGCTGACCACCGGGCTCGATCTCTCCAACCTCGCGCATGACCCGGCGGTCATGACGGCCTACCTGGCCGATCCGCTGACGCATCGGCGCATGAGCGCGCGGGCGTACCAGTCCGTGCTCTCGACGGCCGACACAGCGCTCGCCGAGCCGTCGAAGGTCGCCGCGCCAACGCTGCTGCTGTGCGGAAGCGACGATCACCTCATCTCCGTGCCGACCGCGCGGCAGTGGTTCCGCCGTCTGACCTGTCCCAAGGACGAGGTGCTGTTTGAGGGGCGGTTCCATGAGCTGCACCACGAGGATGTTCGGGACGAGGTGCTCCGGCGCGTCGCCCAGTGGACGCTGGCTGATGCGTAGCGTGCGCGTCATCCTCTTGCTGGCCATGGGTCTCGGCGGTGCGGTCGCTGTAGCCGCCGAGGAGACCACAGACTGGCCGTTGGTCATCACCCGGCTGCGGCGCGACCTCTACCAGTGGCCCGGCAATGCCCAGCACCGCGAACAGCTGGCCGTCGCCTACAACAACTACGGAGTCACGCTCGGCGAGCAAGGCCAATGGCCCGAAGCCGTGAAGCAGTTCGAGGAAGCGCTGCGCTTGGAGCCGAAGAACGCACAGTTCCGGCAGAACCTCGGCAACATCTACCTCAATCAGGCCCAGGAGCGGCTCACCCAGCAGCGGTATCTTGACGCCAAGACGCTGGCCGCCAACGCGGTGGAGCTGGCCCCGGAATCCGCCCGCGCGCACGCGCTGGCGGGCGAGGTCGCCTACCAGACCCAGCAGCTCAAGGACGCGCGCAAGGCTTGGGAGCGAGCGCTGGAGCTCGACCCGACCCAAGCGGGGCTGCGCGAACGGCTGAGGCAGTTGGTCGAAGAGCTGCCGGTCGAGTCGCAGTTCGACCGGCTCTCCCAGGCGTTCTTCGACATCCGCTATGAAGGGGAGCAGGTGGGCCGATCGGTCGGCTATGACATCCGTGACGCGCTGCTGCGGGCCAGGCGAGAGGTGGGGTCCGATTTCGCCTACTGGCCGAAGTACAAACTGGTGGTCCTGGTCTACTCCGCCGACAGCTTCCGGTCGCTACGGCAGGAGACGCCAGACTGGGTGGCGGGGCAGTTCGACGGCAAGATCCGCGTTCCGCTGCCGGGCGAAGGGCTCGACCAGGCCCAGGTGCAGCAGATCCTCTACCACGAGTACACCCATGCGCTGGTGCGCGACCTCGCGCAAGGGCGCTGCCCCATCTGGTTCAACGAGGGGCTGGCGGAGTACGAGGGGCGCACGCAGCTGCAGCTGCCCATTGTCCTCCTCAGCCGCGCGGTTCAGCAGAACCGTGTGGTCGCCTGGGAAGCGCTGAACGAGCAGTTTGCGGTGGGGCTGGGGCAGGAGCAGGTTGGCCTGGCGTACGAGCAGGCGTACAGCATGGTGGCCTACCTGGTAAAGCGGTACGGCTTCTGGCGCCTGCGGCGAGTCCTCAAGGCGATCGGTGAAGGCACGCCGTGGCCAGAGGTGTTCGTGCAGGAGTTCCATCTGAAGCTGCCGCGGATCGAGCAGCAGTGGCGCGAGTGGCT
>CAYJWO010000009.1:6804-8216 GCA_964373825.1 uncultured Planctomycetales bacterium | reverse complement strand
CGCGCGTACCAGCGCGCCGCCCAGCAGCTCGACGGGTTCTCAGGCGACCTCGAGGCGCTGGCTTCGCAGGACCGGCTGACGGAGATTCCCGGGGTCGGCGCCGACCTCGCCGAGAAGATCCGCGAGTACCTCGCGACGGGACGCGTCGCGGCGTTTGAACAGCTCAAGCGCACCGTTCCGGCGGGGATCTTCGAACTCCTGAGCGTGCCGGGACTGGGCCCGAAGACGGCGAAGCTGCTGCACGATCGGCTGCGAATCGGCACCATCGCGCAACTGGAAGCCGCCGCCAAGGCGCACCGGCTGCAAGGGCTGCCGGGATTCCAGGCCACGAAGGAAGCGAACCTGCGCAAGGGGATTGCGATCGTGAAGCAGGGGCGCCAGCGGATGGACCTTGGCGTCGCCCTGCCGCTGGCCGAGAGACTCCTAGCCGAGCTGCGGAAGATCCGCGCCGTCCAGCGGGTGTCCGCCGCGGGCAGCCTGCGTCGGAGACAGGAGACGATCGGCGATCTCGATCTCCTGGCGGCCTCGAGCCGTCCGGCGACGGCCATGCGGGCGTTTACGACGTCGCGATGGGCCGGGCGGATCCTGGCGGCCGGCACGACCAAGGGGTCCATCCTGACCCCGGAGGGACTCCAGGTGGATCTCCGGGTCGTGGCACCCGAGAGCTTCGGCGCAGCCCTCCAATACTTCACCGGATCGAAGCAGCACAACGTCCGGTTGCGCGAGCTGGCGGTTCGCCGGGGGCTCAAGGTCAACGAGTACGGCGTGTTTCGCGTGGCGACCAACCGGCGGCTGGCGGGCAGGGAAGAGGAGGATGTGTACCGAACACTCGGCTTGCCCTGGATTCCCCCGGAGCTCCGGGAGGATCGGGGGGAGCTGGACGCGGCCCGGGAGGGACGCTTGCCGCACCTCGTCGAGCTCAAGGACGTCCGCGGCGATTTTCACATCCACAGCGTGTGGTCGGACGGCAGCCACGAGATCGAAGAGCTCGTCGCGGCCGCGCGGCGACACGGCTACGAGTACCTAGCACTCTGCGACCACTCCCAGTCGCTCAAGGTGGCCAACGGCATGAGCGTCCACCGCATTCGCGAGCAGATGGCACTGGTCCGACAGCTCAACCGCCGGCTGGACGGGTTCCGAGTGCTCATGGGCTCCGAAGTGGATATCCTGGGCGACGGCTCGATGGATTATCCCGATGACGTGCTCGACGAGCTGGACTTCGTGGTCGCGTCGATCCACAGCGGGTTTCGCCAGAGCCAAGCCCAGCTGACCCGGCGGCTGATCCGGGCCGCCGAGCATCCCTCGGTGACGCTCCTCGGGCACCCCACCGGGCGGCTGATGGGCCAGCGGGAGGCGTACGCGGTGGATTTCGAGGCGGTGTTCCGCGCCGCCAAGTCCGCCGGGACGGCGGT
>CAYJWO010000009.1:4608-6704 GCA_964373825.1 uncultured Planctomycetales bacterium | reverse complement strand
ACGCGGTGGATTTCGAGGCGGTGTTCCGCGCCGCCAAGTCCGCCGGGACGGCGGTGGAGATCAACGCCTACCCCAAGCGGTTGGACCTCAACGACGTGGCGGCCGCCCGGGCCCGCGAGTTGGGCGTCATGCTCGCCGTGTCCACCGACACGCACCGGTTGGAGCAGTTCGACCACATGCCCATCGGGCTGAGCGTCGCGCGCCGCGCGTGGTGCGAGCCCCGACATCTGCTGAACTGCCTTGGACTGGAAGCGCTCGAGCGTTGGCTCGCCCGAAAGCGGCGTCGAGCCGCCGCACACACCGCATGAGCGGCGTCGAGCCGTTTCGCTCAGGGTTTGTCGGGCTGATCGGGCGGCCCAATGTCGGGAAGTCCACGATGCTGAACTACTACGTGGGCGAGCGGGTGGCGATCGTCTCGCCGCACCCCCAAACGACGCGCACGCGCATCGTGGGGATCCTCACACGGCCGGATGCCCAGGTGTGCTTCATCGACGCGCCGGGGGTCCACCGCCCCCAGCACTCGCTCGGGCGCCACATGGCGGGGATCACGGACGCGGTCATCGAAGAAGCGGACGTCCTGGTCGTCGTCGTCGATGGCCGCGCCGGACTGCGCGAGGAGGATCGCCGGGTGCTGGAGCGCGTGCGCACGACCCGGCATCCGATCCTGGTGGCCATCAACAAGGTGGATATCGCCCAGAAGCCGCGGATCCTGCCGGTGATCGAGGCCTGCGCGGCGACGGGGATTGGGGAGGCGTACGTGCCTGTCTCCGCCAAAACCGGAGACCAGATGGATGTGCTGCTCGCTCAGGTGATCGCCCGGCTGCCGCACGGCCCGCGCTGGTACGAGCCGCCACAGCGGACCGACCAGACGACGCCGCAGCGCATCAGCGAGCTCATCCGGGAACAGGCGTTGCTAGCCACCCGGCAGGAGGTCCCCTATGCGGTTGCCGTCCAACTCGACCAGATCGAAGAGGAGGCAACCGCGACCGTGATCCACGCCACGGTCGTCGTCGAGCGGCCGGGGCACAAGGGCATCCTGATCGGGCAGGGCGGCCAGCGGCTCAAGCGGATCACGCAGGCCGCCCGGAAAGCGATCAAGCGGCTGCTCGGCCGTCCCGTGGCGCTGCGCCTCTGGGTTAAAGTCGTGGAGGATTGGCGCACCGCCCCCCGGACGCTGCGCGAACTGGGCTACACCGGAGGGCCGCCATGAGCGGGACGCCGCGACGGCAAGACGATCATCGGGCTCTCGTGGGTTGCGCAACACCGTCGTCTTGTGTAGACTACACGCATGGCGCTCTTCGAGCAAATTGACGCAGACTACAAACTGGCCCTGAAGGCCGGCGACCGGTTGCGCGTGGACGCCTTGCGGATGATCAAGGCGGACGTCCAGCGGGTGACGATTGACCAGAAAACAGATCGTCTCGATGACGCCGGCATCCAGCAGGTCCTCGCCCGGCAAGTCAAACAGCGCCGGGAGACTCTCGAGGCGGCCAAACAGTCCAACCGCCAGGATATCCTGACCCGGACGACCGAGGAACTGGCGATCCTCACCGCCTATTTGCCGACACCGCTGCCGGAAGCGGAACTGGCCCGGTTGATCGACGAAGCCGTCGCGGCGGTCGGAAGCCAACAGCGCCAGGTCATGAAGTACGTCATGAGCAAAGCGGCGGGAGCGGCCGACGGGGCGACGGTCAGCCGGCTCGTCGCCAGCCGGCTGAAGGCCTCCGGCGGCACGTGACCATGGCAACTCCCCCAGCGCCACGGAAAGGGCGCCCAAAAGCGCTGATCAATCCGGACAGCTGCACTGGCTGCGAAGTGTGCGTGGCCGTCTGCCCGGTGGACTGCATCGACAAGCTGCCGGGACCGGACCATCCAGGATTGAATGCCACGTGCATCGTCGACCAGCCCAAGTGCATCGGCTGCTGGCTCTGCGAGAAGATCTGCCCCTGGGACGCGATCACGATGGTACCCCCGCAGGAGGCCCCCGCCATGCCGACCGCATCTGCCACCGCGGCGAACTAACATGATGACTCCCGAAACCCCGGAACCGCTAGGGCAGGGAACCGCCCCTGCACCGGTCCAGGCGTCCCTGGCGG
>CAYJWO010000009.1:0-4508 GCA_964373825.1 uncultured Planctomycetales bacterium | reverse complement strand
CCGGAACCGCTAGGGCAGGGAACCGCCCCTGCACCGGTCCAGGCGTCCCTGGCGGATTTCCAACGGCTGCAGCTACGCATCGGCACGATCACCGAGGCGCACGAGCACCCCAACGCGGACCGCCTGCTGGTCGCGACGGTGGACCTCGGCGACAGCACCGTCCGGCAGGTGGTGGCGGGTATTAAGGGCAGCTATCAGGCCGCCGACCTCGTGGGTCGCCAGGTCGTCGTTGTGGCGAATATGAAACCAGCGATCCTGCGCGGTGTGGAGAGCCAGGGCATGCTGCTGGCGGCCTCCGACGCGTCGGGAATCACCTTGGTGCGCCCTGACCGGTCCATGCCGCCTGGCAGCCCGGTGCGGTAGCCGGCCAGCCGTGGCCATCGTCGAGGTCCTGTTCCTGACCATCTTCTGGACGTGGACGTTCACGGCGGTCCTCTTCCTGCGCAACACGTTCGTCCCTCGCCTTCCGTTAGCTCCACCCCCTGACTCCCTCAAGGCCTCGGTGAGCTCCATCTCGTTTCCCGCCACAGATGGGGTGCGGCTGGAGGGATGGCGCATGGCCACCACCTCTCCCGAGCACCCCTGGATCATCCTCTGCCACGGGCTGGGCGCGAACCGTTCGGATCTGCTGGAGATCGCCGACGGCCTACGGGCGGAGGGGTTCAACCTCCTGCTCTTTGATTTCCGCGGGCACGGGACGAGTAGTGGCCGGACGAGCTCGTTCGGGTGGGCGGAACGCCGAGACTTGGAAGGCGCCTTGGCGTATCTGGGGTCGCAACCGGAGGTGCCAGTGCGGCCGGTCGGCGTCTACGGCATCTCAATGGGAGCCTCCGTGGCACTCCTGGTCGCGGCGGACGACGAGCGCATCGGCGTGATCGTCGCCGACAGCCCCTACCGCAGCCTGGAGGCGAGCATCGCCAGACACATGAAGCTGCTCTACCCATGGCTGCCGCGCTGGCCGTTTGTTCCGATGGCCCTGGCAACCTATCGGCTCCGGTTCGGGGTCTGGCCGGGTGCCGTGTCGCCGGAGCATGGCGTGGCCGCCTTGGGGTCCAGACCGCTGCTGCTCATCAACGGCGCTGAGGATCCTCGGATGCCGGCCGACGAGATCCGCACGATGGCCGCCCGCGCTCATGGACCGGTGACGACATGGGTCGTGCCCGGCGCCGACCACTTGGGCGCGTATCACCACAACCCGCGCGCCTACGTGGACCGGTTGGTCGGTGTCTTTCGCTCAGGTCTCAATCCACGGCCTCGTGGCCGAACCTAGGAGGGGTGGGGATGGCGGTCAAAGCGCGTCGGGGATCCGGAGCCTCAGGGGCCGGATGGAAGCTCTCGGATCTGATCCTCTATGGGGTGGTCGCGGCCATCTTGGCGTTCGTCCTCTTCGGATCGGCGTTAGAGCGGCCGACCACGGAGCAGCCGCCGGCATCGCCTGAAGCCGTGAGGGAGGCCGTGGACAGCGGCGTTTCGGAGCTCTCCGGACGGGGGCCTGGGTGCGCGCACGTTCAGTAGCGTGCGCAGGATATCTATTTGACATAATCTCTCTTATACGACATTCATATTAGCCAATCAAGATGAGCAGCCCCTGCCGGATCATCTTGACGGCAATCGCGGCCAGGATGAGGCTGGCGAGCTTGGAGAGGGCGCGCATGCCGGCAGGACCCAGCAGGCGGTCAATGGGCCTGGCGTAGCGCAGGAGCAGGCCGACCACAGCGATGTTGAGCACGGTCACTGAAGCGGTCAGGGCGCGGCCGTGCTGGTGGGCCAGGAGTAGGAGTGTGGTCAAGACCGCCGGGCCGACCAGGATGGGCACTCCGAGGGGGACGACACCGAGCTCCTGAGGTTTCAGGCGGCGGCGGGCGGCGTCACCGGCCACCAAGTCGGCCAGCGAGAGGACAAACAGGAGTACCCCGCCGGCGACCATGAAGTCGGCGCTGGTGATGTCCAGCAGCTGGAAGAGGCCTTCGCCGACGAACAAGAAGGCCAGGGCGACCACCCCGGCGGTCAGGATGGATTGCCATAGCACTCGGCTGACCGCGGAGCGCGACAGCCCTGAGGTCAGCCCCAGGTAGATCGGCAGCACGCCGATCGGGTCGATCGCCACGAACAGGGGCACAAAGCACAACATGAACGCTTTCATGAAGTTGCCACCCTCCCTGCCCTCCGCATGAAACGGGCTTGACTCCGTCCAGCATTGCCTTTATCGTATCCTTCAGCGTGTCTGATGATCTTCAGGAGGGGTGTCATGCGGAACATTCGCATTGCCGTCGTAGGGATCGGCAATTGCGCCAGTTCGTTGCTGCAAGGCATTGCCTACTATCGGGATAAGACCGCCGAGAGCGCGGTCGGCTTGCTGCACTGGGACGTCGGTGGCTACCGTCCCTTCGACATCAACGTCGTCGCCGCGTTTGATGTGGACCGCCGCAAGGTGGGCCGTGATGTTTCGGAGGCGATCTTCGCGCCCCCCAACTGCACCGCGGTCTTTTGCCGCGAGGTCCCGAAAGCCGGCGTGACCGTGCGGATGGGGCGCGTGCTGGATGGCGTCTCCGACCACATGCGTCAGTACGAGTCGGGCCGCACGTTCGTCGTCGCCGACGCCCCCGAACCCTCGATGCCGGAGGTGGTGGCCGCGCTCAAGGCCTCGGGTGCTGAGATGCTCCTCAACTACCTGCCGGTCGGCTCCGAGGAGGCGACGCGCTTCTACGCCGAGTGCGCGCTCCAGGCTGGCGTGGCCTTTATCAACAACATGCCCGTGTTTATCGCGAGCGACCCCGACTGGGCGCGTCGGTTCACCCAGCAGCGCCTGCCGATCATCGGAGACGACATCAAAGCCCAGCTGGGGGCGACGATCACCCACCGCATGCTGACGTCGTTGTTCAAGAAGCGCGGCGTCAAGTTGGAGCGCACCTACCAGCTCAATACCGGCGGCAACACCGACTTCCTCAACATGCTCAACCGCAGCCGGCTCGCCTCCAAGAAGCGGTCGAAGACTGAGGCGGTCCAGGCGGTCGCGGCGGAGCGGCTGGACGCTGAGAACATCCATATCGGCCCCAGCGACTACGTCCCATGGCAGAACGACAACAAGGTCTGTTTCATCCGCATGGAAGGCCGGCTGTTCGGCGACGTGCCGATGCAGCTTGAGCTGCGCTTGTCCGTCGAGGACTCGCCCAACTCGGCCGGGGTCGCGATTGACGCGATCCGCTGCTGCCGCCTGGCGCTTGACCGGGGCATTGGCGGAGTCCTCGAAGGCCCTTCCGCCTACTTCATGAAGCACCCACCCATTCAGCATCCGGACGACGAAGCCTACCAGCTCATGACGGCCTTCATTCGCGCCCGCTCGCCGCGTTCGACCAACGGCGCCCATGCCGATGGGAGCCGCCTGGCCGGCGAACCCGTCGCGATCGTTCCGACTCGTCTCTATCCCACCACCTGACGGTGGTGGGACTAACCCGTTCATCGCTCCAGCGCCTTCGCCACGCATTCCTTGAGCTGGGTGAGATTCAGCGGCTTGGCGATGAACGGATAGCCGGCAATTTGCCCGCCCCCGGCCGACGCCTCCTCCGGCCGGACCGCCGCCGTGATGAAGACCACCGGTATCCGCTTCAGCTCCGGGTCTGCCTTCAACTGCGCGGCCACTTCCCCGCCGTCCATGTCAGGCATGAGGACGTCCAGGAGGATGAGGTCTGGCCGGAACCGCTTGGCCGTCTCAAGGCCTGACCGTCCGCGCTGTTCCACCCGGACCTCGTACCTCCCCAGCTGTTCCAGCAAGGTCTTGACGAGCGCAGTGAACTTCGCTTCGTCGTCAATGACCAGGATGCGTCGCGAGACGTCCGCCATCACCCGCCTCCTCGTTGCTGAGCCCCAACGCATCGAGCAGAAACGCGTACTCCAACGCCACGTCCCGCAGCGCATCATAGCGCCCGGACGCCCCCTTGTGGCCGGCGTCCCACGCAATGTGCAGCAGGATCCGACGATCGCCGATCTGGTGGCGGCGGAGCTTGGCCACCCATTTGGCGGGCTCCCAGTACTGCACGCGCGGGTCGTGCAAGCCGACGGTCACCAAGAGGTGGGGGTACGGCTGCGCCGTCACCTGGTCGTACGGTGAGTAGCCCCAGAGGTACTCGAAGGCCGCCGGGTCCCGCGGATTCCCCCACTCCTCAAATTCCGTCACGGTCAGCGGCAGCGTCTCGTCGAGCATGGTGTTGAGGACGTCCACGAAGGGGACCTTGGCGATCGCGGCCCGGCAGAGATCCGGCCGCGCGTTGAGGACCGCCCCCACCAGGAGTCCGCCAGCGCTAGCTCCCATGATCCCTAGGCGATCCGCCGTCGTGTATCCGCAGCGCACGAGGTGCTCCGCGCAGGCGATGAAGTCGGTAAACGTGTTCTTCTTGTTGAACAGCCTCCCCTGCTCGTACCAGCCCCGTCCCAACTCGCTGCCGCCGCGCACATGGGCGATGGCGAACCCGACCCCACGATCCAGGAGGCACAGCCGCTCCGCCGAGAAG
>CAYJWO010000008.1:0-13387 GCA_964373825.1 uncultured Planctomycetales bacterium | reverse complement strand
CATGGACACCGCCCTGAAGGAGCAGCCGGAGATCATCAAGCGCTACTTCGGCACGATCATTCCGCCGGCGGACAACAAGTTCGCCGCGCTCAACACCGCGGTCTGGTCGGGCGGCAGTTTCATTTATGTGCCGAAAGGCGTGAAGGTCGCGATGCCGCTGCAGGCGTACTTCCGCATCAACGCCAAGAACATGGGCCAGTTCGAGCGGACGCTGATCATCGCGGATGAGGGCGCGGAGGTCACGTATTTCGAGGGCTGCACAGCCCCGTCGTATTCGTCGGATTCGTTGCACTCGGCGGTCGTAGAGCTCATCGCGATGCCGCACGCGACGCTGCGCTACGTGACGATCCAGAACTGGTCGAAGAACGTCTACAACCTCGTCACGAAGCGCGCCGTCGCCTACGAGGGGGCGACGGTGCAATGGCTCGACGGCAACCTCGGCTGCCTGGCTGGCGACGCGCAGCTCTTTTCAAATCCGCACGGACCGATGGCGATCAAAGATGTGCAGCCGGGTCAACAGGTCTACGCCGTGGATTTGAACACGTTGGAGCCCAAGAAGTTCCGTGTCGTTGCGACGCGATGCACCGGTATTCGACAGACGTATCGGCTCGTGACCGAGAACCATCGAGAAGTGAGGGCAACCGATAACCATCCGTTCCTCGTGTTGGATCGCAGGCCGTTATCGAACCTCACGCATTTGGCATGGCGTCCCTTGCGTGCGCTTCGGGTGGGTGATCGCATTGCCATCGCTTGCGGAACGCCCGACGAAGGCGTGCCGAAGCCACTGGCGTACACCTTCCCCAAGCTCTTGAAGCATGGAAGCCTCAAGCACCGTCCCACGATTCCTGCGGAGACCACGGACGAGCTCATGTGGCTGCTCGGTCTCTATCTTGGCGATGGGTATGTTGAGCGCGAGACCGGCACGGCTCGCCCACGCCGCGTCTTCTTTGCCGTGCCTGAGCGAGATCGCGCGCGGAGTCGACTTGAACGGGCCATCGAAGATATCTTTCATGTCCAGTGGACTCCCAAAGGACTCTGCGTAACGGTCAATTCGCTCGTGGTCGCTGATTTCATCTTGTCCCTCGGGTGGACGGGAACGGCGAGGGAGAAGCGCGTTCCGTCGTGGGTCTTCGGGCTCCCCCTTGCTCAGAAGCTCGCCTTCCTTGAAGGCTATCTTGATGCCGATGGATGTGTTCGGAAGGCGAAGGTCGTTGAGGGTCAACAGTACGGTCAACTGGTTTTTGCTAGCGCCAACAAGAGGCTGCTGGAAGACGTCAAGTTGCTCTTGATGCACTGTGGTCTCAATCCACTGAAGATTTCCGAGTATGTGAAGGAACGTCGCCTCTACAAGGGCCGTCTGAAAGAGTACCGCTCGTTCTATTTGTCGATGAACATTCGCGATAGCCTGCAGGCGATTCGCTCCAAGACGGTGGCGCGGGCGGGATTAGATTTCGTGCCCATTCGGTCCATTGAGCCGGTCGGAGAAGAGGGGGTGTATGACATCGAGGTGGATGGCGCGCACAACTTCATCGCCAATGGGATCGTGGTGCATAACAGCAAATTGACGATGAAGTACCCTGGCGTCTACATGATGGGGCGGGGAGCGCACGGCGAGGTGCTCTCGGTGGCGTTCGCCAACGACGGGCAGCACCAGGATGCGGGGGCGAAGATGATCCACGCCGCCCCGGACACCTCCTCGGTCATCACGTCGAAGTCGATCTCCAAGGGCACGGGGCGCACGAGCTATCGGGGCTTAGTGAAGGTCTGCCCGGGAGCGACGAACGCGAAGTCCACGGTGCGCTGCGACGCGCTGCTGTTGAACCACGAGTCGCGGTCGGACACCTACCCGACGATGGAGATCGACGAGCAGCGCGTGCAGATCGGCCACGAGGCGACGGTGTCCAAGATCGGCGATGAGCAGCTGTTCTACGCGATGACCCGCGGCCTCACGGAAACGGAGGCGATGAGCATGATCGTCAACGGCTTCATCGAGCCGTTCGTCAAGGAGCTGCCGCTGGAGTACTCCGTCGAGCTCAACCGCCTGGTCCAGCTCGAGATGGAGGGCGCGGTCGGCTGATCCATGGACGCTGCCGCGGTGATCGCCGACATTGCGCAAGAGCTCCGCGAGCCGGCGTGGATGACGCAGCGGCGCCGCGCAGCGCTCGCCCGTCACCACGCACTCCCCTGGCCGCACAAGAGCGACGACATCTGGCGGCGGACCGACGTCTCGTTGCTGGATCCGGCGCGAGGGTTTGCGCCGGTGCGGCCGCGACTTCTCCAGTCGGTAACACTCTCCCCGGCACAGGCCGACACCTGGATCCGCCCGCTGGGCGATGAGCGGCTCGCGGTGCGGGCGAACGGCCACTGGTTGACGCGTCGCGACTTGCCGGCCGGCGTCGTCGTGGACAGCCTGGCACAGAGTGGTGGCGACACCCAGGCGGCCGTCCAGACAGCGCTCGCCGCCGACGGCCTGACCGACGCGGAGCAGAAGCTTGCGACGCTCAACGACGCGTTCCATCACGATGACGTGGTCGTCCGGGTGCCGGCCGGTATGGTCATCGCGCAGCCGCTGCGCATCGTGCATCTGGCCAGCGTGCAGGCCGGGCAGGCGCTGTTTCCGATGACGGTGGTGACGGCGGGTGCCGGGGCGTCGGTGACGCTGATCGACGAGTACGCGAGCCTCGAGCCGCCGGCGGGCGCCACCCACCTCGTGCATGGACGCGTGGAGCTTCGGCTGGAGCCGGGCGCACAGCTCCATTACGTGCGGCTCCAACGCTGGGGCGCGCGCGCGCGGGAGTTCTACCTCCAGCGGGCGATCCTGGCGGCCCGGGCGACGTTGACGCTGGCCAACCTCAACCTCGGGGCTTCACTCTCCAAGGCGCACCTCATCACGACGTTCGCGGGCGAAGGGGCCTCCAGCCGGCTCTACGGCTTCGTGTTCGGCCGCGGATCGCAGCACATCGATCAGCACACGCTCCAGGACCACCAGGCTCCCCGCACGACGTCGGACTTGCAGTTCAAAGCCGCCCTCCAGGACGAGAGCCGGGCCGTCTACACCGGGCTCATCCGGATCGCCAAGACGGCACAGCACACGGAGGCGTTCCAGGCGAGCCACAGCCTCTTTCTCGGTCAGCGGGCCCGCTCCGAGAGCATCCCCATGCTGGAGATCCTGGCGGACGACGTGCAGTGCAAGCACGGCGCCTCCGCGGGCCCGATTGACGAGGAAATGGTGTTCTACCTCATGTCGCGCGGCTGCCCGCGCGAGACAGCACAGCGGCTGGTCGTCATGGGCTTCGTGGAGCCGATCGTCCAGCAGGTGCCGTTCGAGCCGCTGCGGGAGCAGCTGCGCGCCGAACTCGAAGGCAGCCTGCACGGCTGACGCGCGCGATGCCTGGGGCGTTTGTGGCGGTGGCCAAGGTCAGCGACATTCCGGCGGGGCAGGTCAAGCCGGTGCAGGTGAACGGCAAGCGGCTGCTCGTCTGCCACGTGGAGGGTGCGGCTCCGCCGTTCTACGCGATCGACGATACCTGCACGCACGACGACGGCCCGCTGGGAGAAGGGGTGCTGGAGGGTGCGGCGATCGAGTGCCCACGGCATGGGGCGAGGTTCGACGTGACGACGGGCCGCGTCCTGTGCCTCCCAGCCCCCATGCCGATCCGCTCGTATCCTGTCCGGGTGGAGGGCGACGCGATTCAGGTGCAGGCATGACGCTCGACGTGGAGCGGCTTCGGCGCGACTTTCCCATCTTGAGCCGGCAAGTGCACGGCAAGCCCCTCGTCTACCTGGACAGCGCGGCGACGACGCAGAAGCCGCGGCAGGTCCTCGAAGCGCTCACGCGGTTCTACTCGACGTCGAACGCCAACATCCACCGGGGGCTGCACACGCTCTCGGAGGAGGCGACCGACGCCTACGAGGCGGTGCGCGAGCAGACCGCCCGCTTCATCGGGGCCCCCTCGTCGCGGGGTATTGTGTTTACCCGCAACACCACCGAAGCCATCAACCTGATCGCCCAGGCGTGGGGCCGGTCCCGCCTGCGGCCCGGCGACCGCATCCTCCTGACCGAGATGGAGCACCACTCCAACCTCGTCCCCTGGCAGCTCATCGCCCAGGCGACCGGGGCGCAGCTGGCGTTCCTGCCGATCACCGACGACGGCCGGCTGGACCTGCGCGACCTCAACGCGGCCCTGCGGGGAGCGAAGGTCGTCTCCGTGACGCTCATGTCCAACGTGCTCGGGACGATCAACCCGGTGGCCCAGATCGCGCGGGCCGCTGCTCGCACTGGCGCGCTCGTCGTCGTGGACGGCGCGCAGGGCGTCCCGCATCTGCCGGTCGACGTGCGGCAGCTCGACTGCGACGCGCTGGCGTTCTCGGCGCACAAGATGCTCGGACCCACCGGCGTCGGGGTGCTCTGGGCGCGCGAAGCGCTGCTGGAGTCCATGGAGCCGTTCCTTGGAGGTGGTGAGATGATCGCCGATGTCCAGTTGACGTCGGCAACATGGAACGAGATTCCCTGGAAGTTCGAGGCCGGCACTCCGAACATCGCGGACGTCGTCGCGTTCGGCGAAGCGCTCCGGTACCTGGAGACGCTCGGGATGGCGGCCGTGCGCGCGCACGAGCACGAGTTGGCGACGTACGCGCTGGAGCGGCTGTCCGCCGTCGAGGGGTTGACGCTCTACGGTCCCCGGGACGCGCGTGAACGCGGGGCGGCGATCGCCTTCAATCTGGAGGGGCTCCACCCGCACGACGTCGGCACGGTGCTCGATGCGGAGGGCCTCGCCATCCGCGCCGGCCACCACTGCGCGAAGCCGCTCATGCGGCGGCTGGGGGTCGTCGCGACGGCGCGGGCGAGTTTCTACTTGTACAACACGCGCGCGGAAGTGGACCGGCTGGTGGACGCGCTGGAGGCCGTGAAAGCCTTCTTCAACCGGCAGCCCCCAGCCCCCAGCCTCCAGCCTCCAGCTCAGTCTCATGCTTGACCAGCTGGATGCGCTGTATCGCGACGTGATCTTGGAGCACTTCAAGCACTCCCCGCACGCCGGCGAGCTGCCGGGGGCTCAGGTGGTCGCGGAGGGCAACAACCCGCTCTGCGGCGACGAGCTCAAGATCTGGCTGGCGCTGAAGGACGGCGTCGTGGAGCGGGCGCGGTTCGTGGGCACAGGGTGCGCGATCAGCCGGGCGGCGTCGTCGATGCTGATGGCGCAGATCGAAGGCAAATCGCTGCCGGAGATCCGCCGCCTGATCGAGACGATGAAGGGGATGATGCGGGGGCGGGACCCCGACCCGTCGGCGGATCTCGGCGATCTGGAAGCGCTCGCCGGCGTGCGGCAGTTTCCCGTGCGGGTCAAGTGCGCAGCGCTCTCCTGGAACGTCGTCGAGCAAGGACTGGAAGGCAAAAGGCAAAAGGAAGAAGGCAAAACCATAAGGTAAAAGTCAAAAGGGGTCCCGGTCAACTTTTACCTTCTGCCTTGTGGT
This sequence comes from uncultured Planctomycetales bacterium, assembly GCA_964373825.1. GTDB lineage: Bacteria > Omnitrophota > Gorgyraeia > Aquiviventales > Aquiviventaceae > CAYJWO01. The sequence goes on along the minus strand of CAYJWO010000008.1, from coordinate 7,915 downwards.
TTTGCCTTTGACCTTTTGACTTTTCACTTGGGTTAGGTGACACCATGGCGCTGACGGAACAGCAAGTCTACGACGCGTTGAAACCGATTGAGGATCCCGAGCTGCACCTGGGGATTGTCGACCTCGGCCTCATCTACGGCGTCGACATCAACCCGCAGCCGGAGGGCGAGGACGTGAAGCTCACCATGACGTTCACGTCGCCCTTCTGCCCGTACGGGCCGCAGCTCAAGGCGGCGGTGCAGCAGACGATCGCCAAGCTGCCTGGAGTCACCCAGGCGGCGGTGCAGGTGGTGTTCACCCCGCCGTGGGATCCGCACACGATGGCGTCCGAGGAGTGCAAGATCGCCTTAGGGTTGGGATGGCAGGATGATGAGCCCTCTGGTCCAGAGCTCGAGAGCCAGCGTTAGTCCCCCCACTTGCCGGTCAGCCACAGGCCGGCCCCTCTCCTCGTGATCTTCACCTGACGGTGGACGACCGTCGGCGGTTGCGGTATCCTGCTCCGCAGCAGACACCTCCATGCCGACTGTCCTGGATACTGCGGAGCCCTTTGCGCACCTGGCGGCCGCCGAGCGGCAGCGGCTCGCCGCCGTGTCGCGGGATCACTCGTACGCCAAGGGCGAGACGATCTTCCGCGAGGGCGACCCGGCCGAGTCGGTGTGCGTCGTCAAGAGCGGGCGCGTGCACCTGATGAAGTTCCCCGAGAGCGGCCAGGCCTCGACGACGTGCGTGATGGCGGCCGGCGAAACCTTCTGCTGCCTGCCGGCGCTGGACCGCAAGCCCTATCCGGTGGACGCCGTCGCCGCAGTCGATTCCGTCATCGTCCGGATCCCCACCCGCGCCTTCCACGAGCTCATGGAGCGCAACCCCACGTTCCTCAAGGAGTCGCTGTGCCTGTTTTGCGACCGGCTGCGCCAGGTCGAGGGGCGCAGCTGCATGGCGCACGAGCCGGTCGAGCGGCGCCTCGCGCAGGAGCTGCTGGCGCTCTCCCGCAAGTTCGGCGACCGCATCCCCTTGACGAAGCATGAGCTGGCGGAGATGGCTCACACGACGGTCGAGACCACCATTCGCACCTTGAGCCAGCTCGCGAAACGCGGGATCCTCCGTTCCGCGCGAGGGACGACCACGATCGTCAAACGCGATCAACTTGAGCGGCTTGCCGGTTCCTAACTCCAACCGCTCGCCCCGCGCCGCGGCCCACGCGGCCACCCCGGTCCCCCTTCAGACGTATTATGATCTCGATCATAGACGCCGGCCAGGTCAGCCGTTACCGTACCGCCATGACTCCTCAGGCGTTGCAGCGGCTGGCGCTGTTTCACTCGCTGCCGGTGGAGCGCCTCGCGCATCTCTTGCGCGGGGCGTCGGTCCACCGGTGCCGTCGGGGCGAACGGCTCTTCCGCCAGGGCGACCGGGCCGATGCCGTCTGGATCGTGTTGGATGGGTGGGTGCATCTCGTGCGATCGCCCAGGGGACGCCATGACGCGCGATCAGTCGTCCTGTGCACGGTGACGCCGAAGGAGATGCTCTGCGGCATCTCCGCCATCGAGGGGCATGTGTACACCGCCAGCGGGATTGCCGGGACGGTCTCGCAGGTCTTGCGGCTGCCGCGGGAGGCGTTTCACGACCTCCTCCAGCGCGAGGTCGCCTTCACGTATCAGGTGCTCCACGCGTGCTGCGAGCGCATCCGCTACATGGCGCAGCAGTACGGGACGATGGCCGAGCCGGTGCCACGGCGCGTGGCTCGGCTGCTCCTGCGGCTGCGAGAACAATTCGGCGACACGATCCCGATGACCCATCGCGAGCTGGCGCAGATGGCGTGGACCACCACCGAGAGCGCCATTCGTTCGGTGCGTCACCTCAAACACCGCGGCATCGTCAGGGGGCGGCGCGGACAGTTGACGCTGCGCGACCCGTCGGCCCTGGAAGCCTTGGTCCACCGTCACGACGCGAACGGATCACGTGCATGACGCTCCTGGCCATCGGGGTCAACTACCGCACCGCTCCGCTGGCGTTGCGCGAGCGGCTCGCGATCGCCCCGCGCGAGCTGCCAGAGGCCCTCGCGCAGCTGCGGCGCTACGATGCCCTTGCCGAGACGGCCCTCCTCTCCACCTGCAACCGCACGGAGCTCTACGTCGCCAGCCGCACCCCATGGACGGCGCGGGTGTCGGTGCGGGAGTGGCTGGTCGGCCGCAGCCGCCTCCCCTCGGCGCAACTCGCCCACAGCCTCTACGAGCTGGAGGGCGAGGCGGCCGCCGGGCATCTCTTTCGCGTCGCCGCCGGACTGGATTCGATGGTGCTCGGGGAGTCGGAAATCGTCGCGCAGGTCAAGTCTGCGTACCAGACCGCCCGCACCGAGGGTGCGGCGGGGGCGATACTCCACAGTCTCTTCCAAAAAGCGCTGCACGCAGCCAAGCTCGTCCGCACCAAGACCGCGATCGGCCGCGCCGAGGCCTCGATCGGTTCAGTGGTCGTCGCATTGGCGCGTCGGCACGCCCCTCAGGGATTGGACGCCTGCGACGTGCTCCTGTGGGGCACGGGCAAGGCGGCCGAGGTGACGGCTCGACACTTGATGAAGCAGGGCGTGCGACACCTGGCCGTCGTCAGCCGAACGCCAGAGCGAGCACAGGAGCTCGCGGTCTTGTGTCGGGGGGGATGGCTGTCGTGGCAGCACGCCCTTCCCCAGCTCGCCCGCGTCGACGTGGCGATCGTCTGCACGCAAGCCCCCCACTACGTGGTGGACGCGGCGGACTGGGAAGCGATCCGCCCGCAGCGGCGCCGCCCGCTGCTGCTGATTGACCTGGCCGTGCCGCGCAATGTCGATCCCTCGCTCCGGGGGGTGTTCGGGATCACCGTGTACGACATCGACGACTTACACACCCTTGCCAGGGAAGGTGTGGAGAGCCGAAAACAGGCGGTGCAGGACGCCGAGGCGCTCATTCGCGAGCAAGCCGGACACTACTGGCGGAAGATCGCCTCAGGCCAGCGGAGGTCCGATCGGTCGTGCCGGATCATGGCGAGTGACACGAAGGAGGAGTCATGTCCATGCGTCGTGGCGTAGTCGCGCTGCTGGGAGTGCTCGGCGTGTGCAGCCTGGGCCCGTCCGCCTGGGCCACCATGCCGAACCTCAAGAGCTACAAGGCCGCCTACCCGGACCGGGACGCCAAGGCGTACTCCTGCCAGGTCTGCCACGAGCATCCCATGGGGCGGAAGGATGACCTCAACGCGTACGGCCAGGCGCTGCAGGCGTTCAAGGCGGACCAGGGGGCGAAGGCGCTGACGGTGGAGGACTACCAGGCGTTCGACGAGGGCGACCTCGATGGGGACGGGGCGGCGAACGCCGCGGAGGTAGCGGTGGGGACCGACGCGCTGGATCCCGCCTCCATGCCGGAGCCCGAGGACGGCGGTGCGGAGCTGGACGGCGAACCGCGCCACGACTCCCCGCCACAAGCTGGACGACCTCCCACGGAATGAGCGGTTTGCGCCACGCCTCGATGCTGACGCGGCAATTCGGCACCTCGACACCCAGATCGGGCATCTTGCGCGTGGCGAGCTGGATCCGGACTGGGAATTGCCATTGACGTGCTCCTGAGGTGATATGACGACTATCATGGAACTGTGTATGCACGCTCAGGATAATGTGCGAAATAGCTCGGGACTACCCATCCGCCTTCATGCGTTTCCCCGCTCGACGGACCTCCCGTGCCTATTACGGAACACTGACCAAAGACCGCATTCGAGATGGTTGGGATGGTTGTTGGCGTGTTGACCAAAGGAGGAGGTAGAGCGCGATGCGGGTGAAGCGGGACGTCGTCTGGTGGCTTGCGGTATTCGTATGGGCGAGTGTCGTGCAGGCACCTGCTGCATGGGCCATTCCGGCGTGGACGCGCAAGTACGGGACGTCGTGCAACGTGTGCCACGCGCCCAATGTGCCTCGGTTGAGTGATTATGGCCACCGGTTCCGAAAACTCGGCTATCGCGTGCCCGAAGAAGTGGGGCAGCAGCCGGAGTACAAAGAGATCGGCCAGTACATTGCGATGCGCGGGCGCATGCGGTATGACTATGAGGATTTTGAGCGGGGGCGCAACACCAGCGGCTTCCGGTGGAATGACGCCACCTTGTTTTACGCGGGTCCCGTTACGCCGAATCTGTCCAGTTTCTTTGAGTTAGAGGTCAATGAAAGCAACGAGGTCGAGCCTCTCGGGCAATTCTCGTGGCTGATGGGTGAAGCGAATCGGTATGCGCAGATTCGCGTCGGACAGATGCACCCGTTGGCGCGCGTGGGGTGGGGCGGATTTGATCGGCCCAGCGGGATCTCGACGACCGACATCATTGGCAGCACCCTGACGAGTACCGCCGTCCCGTTTACCTTTTCGAAAGATCAGCGCGGGCTGGAGCTGTCGGTCGGCTTGAACCCGGACATCCGGCTTATCGGCCAGCTCTTGAACGGCTTGGACACGAGCGGCAGCGGGACGACCGGCACACGGGATAACGACACCAGCAAGGATATCCTGCTGGCGTACGAGCAGATGTTTGGCGCGCATGGATCCGGGCTGACCGCGGTGTTCTATCGGGGCACCTGGCACCAAGCCGCCGGCACGACGGTGAGCGGCACCGCCTTGCCGGACGACAATGCCTTTACGCAATTCAATTTCTACCGCTACGGCCTCACAAGCAGTCTGGTGTTTGAGACGCCGTTCTGGGCGAATCACGAAAGCGAACTCCTTGGCGGCGCGATCTTCGCGCATGACCAGGGGCCCCGCAGCTATCCGGGTGGCAAGCCGGATGCGGACGGCCAGGCGTATTTCGTTGGCGCGGAACAGCGCTTCAAGGACGCCGCCGTGTTTTCGCGGTTTGACTTCCGGAATATCGAGGTCAGCGGGGGCGACAACTGGCGCCGAAAATACACTCTCGGTGCGACCCGGCAGGTGAACGACTACCTGCGCCTGGCCCTTGAGGGATTCGTCAAGGACCAAGAGTCCGCCAACGACAGCTTCGGGGCGCAGCTCGAAGCGATGTTTAACTTCTGACGACTCCGTGGTCTTGGCGATTCAAGATAGCAGAGATGCGCGCGTGGTTGCCGATGGTGGGCCTGTCGCTGATGACAGCGAGCTCAGGGTTGGCGGCCACGCGCGTCACCCTCCAGGACCTGAAGGAGCATCCGGAGCCGTACTACGGCCAGACCGTCCTGCTGGAGTGTTACTACGATAAGGAAAGCCCCATCTGGGTGCGCGCCTTGCCTGATGCCGAGGAGTGGATTGGATTTTTCGTGACCGGCAAGCCGGACAAGGCGCTCACCTGGAGCGGAGAGTACTACAACCTCCTGTTTGCGCCGTATGCCATGTGGGAGGTGGTCCGGACGTTGCGGGGGGGCGATAAGATCACGGTGATTGGGGAGTGCTTCCCGTATCACTCGATGAGTTTGGAGGGAGCCGGCATCCGCGTGCAGCAGCTGCTGAGCGGCTGGGGGTCATCAGCGAAGTTGCTTGGCCAAACGGAGGCGACAGCTCGCATCGTGGCGAACGAGGCGACGATGTCCTCACCAGCCTCGCTCATGAATTCAGGCTCAGCATCTGGTCCTGAGGTGTCGGAGAAGTATACGGTGCTGATCAACGGCAAGCGCTATGAGGGACTGCGGTTTGGCGATCGCTATGACTTCGACGGGGTTCAGTTCCAAGTGGAGCCGTCGGAGTAAACCAACTCCCTTGGTTGAGGAGTACCGCCGGCAGCGAGCGGGCATCGCGCGTCGTCATCCCAATAGGCAACAGGGCGGGGGCCGTCTCGGACGCAGAGGGGCATGACCGCCACGTTGGAACGGCACTAGAGGCCTTGAGCGCGCCATGTGCCCCGGGCAGCTGATCACGCGGCGGACGCTCCTCCAGCAGGCGCTGAAGGGCGGCGCACTGGCGCTGTTTGGGGCGACCCTCTACCCCATCGCCCGGTATCTTTGGCCCCCCCGCCGGGGGGAATCCTCCGTGGCCAGCGCGGTCGCGGCCACGGCGGATGAGCTGGCGGCGAACTCCGCGAAGATCTTTCGCTTCGGCAACCGCCCGGGCCTCCTGGTCCGCACGCCGCAAGGAGAGCTCAAGGCCTTCTCGGCGGTGTGCACGCACCTGAGCTGCACCGTCCAGTATGACGAGGCCTCGAGCGTCATCTGGTGCGCCTGCCACAACGGCAAGTTCGACCTCAACGGCCAGGTGATCTCCGGCCCCCCGCCGCGGCCGCTTGAGGCCTACCACGTCAGCGTCAGCGGAGACGACATCGTCGTTTCCAAATCCGGCTAGGCCGATGGGCCTGCTGGGACCGGTGCGCGAGTTTGTTCGCGCGCGCTACCCGCTCAGCGGCCTGAAGGACCTGGCCACCCACAAGACCGTCCCCGTCCATCGCCACACCTTCTGGTACTACTGGGGCGGCATGACGCTGCTCCTCATCGGGGTCCAGATCGCCAGCGGGGTCCTCCTGCTGCTCTACTACCGGCCCTCGGCGCAGGAGGCGTTCGAGTCGGTCCGGTTCATCATGACCAAGGTGGAGTTCGGCTGGCTGGTGCGCTCCGTCCATGCGTGGGCCGCCCATCTCGTGATTTTCTCGGCCATGGCCCACCTGGCAAGCACCTTCTTCCTGAAGGCCTATCGGCCGCCGCGCGAGCTCACGTGGGTTACCGGTGTGTTGTTGTGCTTCCTGTTGCTCGGATTCGGGTTCACCGGGTACCTCTTGCCCTGGAACACGCTGGCGTTCTTCGCGACGAAGGTCGGCACGGAGATCGCCGGTGTGGTGCCGGGCGTCGGTCCGCTCCTGCAGACCTTCCTGCGGGGCGGCAGCGACGTCGGGGACGTCACCCTGACCCGGTTCTTCTGGTTGCACGTCGCGGTCTTGCCGCTGGGTCTGGGAGCGCTCCTCGGCGCGCACCTCGCGATGGTTCAACTGCAGGGCATGAGCAAGCCGCTGGGAGAGCGGAGCGAGCGCACGATGCCGTTTTTCCCGAACTTCTTCCTCCGCGATCTCGTCGGATGGACGCTCATCCTGGGGGTAGTGCTGTGCGTGAGCGTCTACTGGCCGGCCACCCTCGGCGAGAAAGCCGATCCGTTTTCACCCACTCCGGCGGGCATTCAACCCGAATGGTACTTCCTGTGGATGTTTCAGACGCTCAAGCTGTTTCCGAGCCATCTCTTTGGGATGGAGGGGGAGCTGGTGGCGGTCCTGCTCACCGGGGCGGCCGGCGGGGTGCTGCTGTTGGTGCCGTGGCTGGACCGCCCGGCGCAACACGGCCGCTCGCACTGGGTGGTGTGGACGCTGGGGCTGCTCGGCGTGGGGTACGTCGTCGGGATGACCGGCTACGCGCTGTGGATCTGGCGCCACTGATGAGGGCTTGGGGGACGGCGCGGTGGGTGATGGGCCTCGCGGCCAGCAGCGCGCTGGCCGGGGCCGCCACCGCGCAGGCCACGGACAGCTGCGTCGAGTGCCATCAGCAATTCGAAACGGGCGCCTCGTCGCCGACGCAAGCCATGGCGCACGACGTGCATGCCCAGCGGGGGCTCTCCTGCGCGGACTGCCACGGCGGCGATCCGACGGCGGCGGAGCCAGCGGCTGCTATGAACCCGGCAAAGGGGTTCATCGGACGTCCGACGCGAGCGGACATCCCGCAGCTCTGCGCGCGCTGCCACGCCGACCCCGCCTACATGCGTCGGTACAACCCGAACCTCCCCACCGATCAGCACGCGAAGTATCTCACGAGCCAGCACGGCAAGCGCTTCGTGGAGGGCGATCCGGACGTCGCCGTCTGCACGAGCTGCCATGAGGCGCACGGCATTCGCTCGAAGAAGGACCCGGCGTCCCCGGTGTTTCCCACGAACATCCCCGGCACGTGCGCCACCTGCCATACGGATGCCACGATCATGGAGCGCCATGGCCTGCCGGTCACCCA
>CAYJWO010000007.1:10522-13554 GCA_964373825.1 uncultured Planctomycetales bacterium | reverse complement strand
TCGTACCGCAAGATCCGCAACACGTTCCGCTACCTCCTCGCGAACCTCAATCAGTTCCAGCCGGCGCGCGATCAGGTGCCGCCGGACACGCTGGCTGGGTTGGATCAGTGGGCGATGGCGCGGCTGCAGCAGCTGCTGCGGGCGGCAGAGGCGGCGTACGAGGCGTCCCAGTTCCACGAGGTGACGCGCCTCGCGTATCAGTTCTGCGTGCAGGAGCTGTCGGCCGTGTACTTCGATGCGCTGAAAGACCGGCTCTACACCGAGCCGACACACAGCCCGGCCCGTCGCTGTGCGCAGTCGGTGCTCTATGCTATACTACACGTGCTCGTGCGGCTCCTCGCGCCGGTGCTGGCTTTGACGACCGAGGAAGTCTGGCAGCTCATGCGCCAAGCCGGGTGGGCCAGCGAGCCGTCGGTGCATCTCGCCGGGTGGCCGGTCTTGCCGGTCGCGCGCTGGGAGGCCGACGACGAGCAGCGGTGGGCGACGTTCCTCGCGCTGCGGGCGGTCGTGATGAAGGCGCTCGAGGTTGAGCGCGCCCGCCAGGTGATCGGCAGCGGGCTGGACGCTCGCGTGATTCTGCGGGTGGAAACGGAACCGCTCTACCGCGTCTTGGAAGCGAACCGGCCGGTCCTCGAGGAGCTGTGCGTCGTGTCCCGCGTCGAGATGGAGCGGGGAACTGTGAGCCCCGGGAGGGGACCGACAGTGCCGGGATTGGCCGGCGTGCGGGTGGAACGAGCGCCGGACCAAAAGTGCGCGCGGTGCTGGAAGCGCCTGGCGACGGTCGGCCGGCACGCGGCGCACCCAACGCTGTGTGATCGATGCGTCGAGACGGTACGCACCTCTCAAAGGTAACGGCAGAACCCATGGCCCTGACACGGCTCCAACTGCGGCAGCTCAAGCAGCGCCTCGTGGCGGAGCGCGCGAAGTACGTCGAGGAGATCCAGGCGATTGCGCAGGACACCTCGAAGAGCCCTCGAGACGCGTCAGGCGATCTCTCCGCCTACACGATGCACATGGCGGACATGGCCGCCGACACCTACGAGCGCGAGGTCTCCATGGGGCTCGTCTCGACCGAACAGCAGGTGCTCTACCAGATTGACGAAGCCCTGAAGCGGATGGATGAGGGATCATACGGTCTCTGTCAGGAGTGCGGCAAGATGATCACCATCAGCCGGCTGAAGGTCGTCCCCTACGCCTCGCTGTGCATCGCGTGCCAGCGGGCCAAAGAGCAATCCTCCCGGAAACGCTAGCCCCATCCCGTTCCCCCGGCGGCCGGCCGTTGCGGTGGCCGTGGCTTGTCAGCGGGGTCCTGCTCGGTGTCGATCAGTGGACAAAATGGCTCGTGCGGCACGCCCTGGAGCCGAGCCAGAGCCTTCCGATCCTCCCCCCAATCCTCCATCTGACGCATGTCCAGAACACGGGGGCGGCGTTCGGGCTCTTCAAAGGGTTCGCCGGCGTCCTCATCGTGGTCTCGCTGGCGGTCATCGGATGGGTGGGCTGGGAGTTCGTCCATGGCCGGCCGGATCGCCGCCTGATCCGGTGGGCTGAGGCACTCATCCTAGGCGGTGCCACCGGGAACCTGATCGACCGGCTGCGCTGGGGGTACGTGGTGGATTTCATCGACCTGCGCGTCTGGCCGACGTTCAACGTCGCCGACTCCGCGATCACCATCGGCGTGCTCCTCATCCTGTGGCGCACCTCTCACCCCGCGCGTCGCGCGTAACCGCTCCCGATGCATCCCCACCTGTTCCAACTTGGGCCCCTGACGATCTACACGTACGGCGTCGCCCTGGTGCTCGGTTTTCTCCTGGCACTGGGCCTTGCCCGCCGCGCCGTGCAGGCGCAGCCGCCGTCCAACCGGGCGATCGAGCCGGATCAGCTCACCGACCTGTGCTGCGCGGCCCTCTTGGGGGGGATCGTCGGCGGGCGGCTCCTCTACGTGATCCTCCAGTGGGACGTGTACCGGGCGACCCCGCTCGAGGTCTTCGCCATCTGGCACGGCGGGCTGATCTGGTACGGCGGGTTGCTCGGCGGAGCGGCGGCGGCGTGGGGGTATCTGCGCGCGCAGCGGCTGGCGTTCCTGCGGGTCGGCGATCAGTGCGTTCCGTATCTCGCCCTCGGCCACGCGGTAGGAAGGTTCGGATGCTTCCTGAACGGCTGCTGCTACGGCCGCCCGACGACTGCTTGGTGCGGCGTGCGCTTCCCGGGGCAAGACGTGTCGGTGTTGCCGACGCAGCTCTTCGAGACCGGGGGGCTGCTGGTGTTGTGGCTCGCGCTGCGCCGTCTGCACCGGCCGGAGATTCTGCGTCAGCCGGGGCGCGTCTGTGGGGTCTATCTCGCCGGGTACGCCGGTCTGCGGTTCGTATTGGAGTTTCTGCGCGGCGATCAACCGATGGCGTGGGCCGGCCTCACCCTCCAACAGATCATCAGCCTAGCCATCGGCGCCGTCGGGATGTGGTGGGTGCTGCGTCGGTTGTGAGATGGGCCGCGCCTACCGCTTCGAAGTCGGCTCAGCGGACGCCGGATTGCGGCTGGACCAGTACCTGGTGCGCCGGTTGCCGTCGTCGCTGTCGCGCAGCATGATCCAGCGGGACATCCGCCGGGGGGCGGTGCTCCGGGCCGGCCGGTCCGCGGAGGCCGGAGACCGCGTGCGCTGCGGCGACGTCATCACCGTGCAGCTCGGCCGCCCCTCGACGCGTCCATCGAGCGCGACCTCGACCCCGCAACCCATTCCGCTAGAGATTGTGCATGAGGATGACGCGCTGCTGGTCGTCAACAAGCCCCCAGGGCTCGTCACCCACCCAGCGCCCGGCCACTGGGATGGGACCCTCGTCAATGCCGTCCTCTGGCACTTGCAAGAGGTTCAGGGTTCAGGGTTGAGGGTTGGGGGCAAGTGCCCCGAACCCCGCACCCCGAACCCCGAGCGAACCCTTCCACGAGCGGGTATTGTCCACCGGCTCGATAAAGACACGTCCGGGCTGCTGTTGGTCGCCAAGACCGAGACCGCCCACGTCGCCCTCGCCAAGCAGCTC
>CAYJWO010000007.1:0-10512 GCA_964373825.1 uncultured Planctomycetales bacterium | reverse complement strand
GCCAAGCAGCTCAAGGCGCGCCGGATGACCCGCCGCTACCTCGCACTCGCCGAGGGACACGTGCCGCTCGACGAAGGGACGGTCACGGCGGCGATCACCCGTCACCGCATCCACCGCAAGGAGATGACCGTCACACACCTCGGCGGGCGCCACGCGGTGACACACTATCGCGTCCTGAGACGCTATCGGATCGCGTTGGGGGTTGTGGGCTCAGGGTTGGGGGCAAGCGCCCGGAACCCCGAACCCAGAACCCGGAACGAGTTTCTTTACTCAGTGCTTGAGGTCTCCTTGGAGACCGGCCGGACCCACCAGATTCGGGTGCACCTCGCTCACCTGGGGCATCCGGTGTTGGGGGATACGACATACGGGCGGCACCCCGCGGCGTTCTGGCGATCCATCGGCATCGAGCGGCAGCTCCTGCATGCCTATTTCCTGCAGGTGGAGCACCCCACCCGTCGGCAGGCGGTCACATTCGCGGCACCCGTCCCACCCGACATGGTAAGATGGATCCCAGGAATCCGCTGGGAGCCGCTAGCCATATCGACATCCGATTTCGATAGACAGTAGCCACACCGATATTGACATCGGATGTCGATAGGAAGTAGGTGAGGAGGCATGGCGCGAACGAAGGTTGCCACAGGTCAGTTCTGTCACCTGTACAATCGGGGTGTTGAAAAGCGCGCAACATTCACGAGCGACCGTGACTACGCGCGCTTCCTCCACGGCCTGGTGCTCTTCAACGACGATGCGCCGATTGTGAATGCCGGCTATACCTTCTCGCAGGCGCTGTCCAGTGTCGCCTGGCTTCCCAAAGCATCAGGTGAACGTCTCGTGGATGTCATCGCCTACGCCCTGATGCCGAACCACTACCATCTGTTGGTTCGACAACGAGTGGCAGACGGTGTCGCGCGGTTCATGCAGAAGCTTGGCATTGGGTACACCAAGTACTTCAATACACGGTATGACCGTACGGGAGTTCTCTTCCAGGGGAAGTACCAGGCGAAGATCGTGGATGATGACCGCTACCTCCGTCACCTCGTGCTCTACCACCACCTCAACCCCGTCGATCTGACTGTAGCGCAGTGGCGGCGCCAGGGGCTGCGGGATGTGCCTGCAACGCTGGGCGCTCTCGAGGAGTACCAATGGTCTAGTCTGCGGGCCTACCTTAGTGCGGTTCAGACCAGCATGGAGCAATCTCTCTTGAACCTTCAGCTGATCAAGGAGTTAGGACTACCGACTGGCGCTGAACATCGGCAGCACCTTGCCGATTGGCTCCAGGGCGGCGGTGCGCGCCGCTTCGAAGAGATCAAAGATCTTGTAGCTGGGTTAGACGATAACCCATGATTACGCAGCAGCTCTATCGACATCCGATATCGATAGGGGCCCGGAGGTTCTATCGACATCCGATGTCGATAGGGGGGGTGGTGCTTGTGGTGGCTGTGGGAGCGGTCTCGGCGGAGGTGCCGAGGCAGTTCAACTACCAGGGGGTGCTGGTGGAACGCGATGGGACTCCTCTGGTGGGGGAGCATACCGTCACCATTCGGCTCTACGACGAACCAACCGGCGGCACGAAACTGTGGGAAGAAGAGCACACGCTGGAGCTCCAGAAGGAGGATCGGGGCGTGTTCGCCGTCCTCCTGGGCAGCGTGGCGCCTTTTGACGAGTTGATCACCTTCACCGATCCGCTATGGCTCACGTTGACCATCGACGGGGGAGATGAGTTTTCCCCCCGTCAGGCGGTCGGGGCGGCGGGCTACGCGATCAACGCCGATACGCTCGATGGCTTCGACGCCGATGAGCTGCTGGCGGAGGCTGGCGGCGGGGACGTGACCGCAGTGCAGGCCGGGTTGGGGCTGGTCGGCGGCGGTCCCACTGGCGACCTGGTGATTGATGTCGGCTCTGGGACCGGGATTGTCGCAGGAGCCGACTCGATCGGCGTCGATGTCGGCACGACGGCGGGCAAGATCGTCCAGCTCGACGGCAATGCCGCCCTTCCGGCGGTCAGTGGTGCGAACCTCACCGCCCTGAACGCCTCCGCCCTCGCCGCCGGCACCGTCCCGGACGCGCGCCTCTCGTCCACCGTGTCGCTCCTCGGCCAGACGATCGAGTCGGTGGAAGTCACCGACAGCACGCTGACCGCCGCCGACACCGCAGCGACCTTTTTGGTAGCCGGCACCGGAGCGACGGTCACCAAGGGAGCGGTCTCCTGGACCATCGCCGCAACCGGCAGCGGGGGCGACATCACCGCCGTGACGGCAGGTGTCGGGCTGACGGGGGGTGGTGCGAGTGGAGATGTCACGCTCGATGTCGGAGCCGGGACGGGAATCATCGCGGCTACGGATGCCGTGAGCGTAGACGTCGGCACTGGCGCCAACCAGATCGTCCAGCTCAACGCGTCGTCGGAGTTGCCGGCGGTCAGTGGTGCGAACCTCACCGCCCTGAACGCCTCCGCCCTCGCCGCCGGCACCGTCCCGGACGCGCGCCTCTCGTCCACCGTGTCGCTCCTCGGCCAGACGATCGAGTCGGTGGAAGTCACCGACGGGACGATCGCTACGGCCGATGTTGCCGACGGAACGCTGGCTGCGGTTGATACAGCCGGGACCTTCCTCGCGGCCGGCAGCGGGGTGTCGTTGGCGAAAGATGCGACGTCCTGGACCATCTCGGCCACGGGGACCGGGGGAGACATCACCGAAGTCACCGCCGGCTTGGGGTTGACGGGCGGCGGAACCTCAGGCGACGTGACGCTGCACATCGGCTCTGGCACCGGAGTGATCGTCAGCCAGGACGCGATCGCGGTGGACGTCGGCGCTGGCGCCAACCAGATCGTCCAGCTCAACGCGTCGTCGGAGTTGCCGGCGGTCAGTGGTGCGAACCTCACCGCCCTGAACGCCTCCGCCCTCGCCGCCGGCACCGTCCCGGACGCGCGCCTCTCGTCCACCGTGTCGCTCCTCGGCCAGACGATCGAGTCGGTGGAAGTCACCGACAGCACGCTGACCGCCGCCGACACCGCAGCGACCTTCTTGGTAGCCGGCACCGGAGCGACGGTCACCAAGGGAGCGGTCTCCTGGACTATCTCAGCGACCGGCACCGGCGGAGACATCACCGGGGTCACGGCCGGAACCGGGCTGACCGGCGGGGGCGCCAGCGGGGATGTCACTGTGGCACTCAGCGTGCCGGTGGCGATCGCCAACGGCGGCACCGGGGCAACCACCGCGGGCGGCGCGCGCGCCAACCTCATTAACTGCATGCCGATCGGGGGGGTCGATCCGGCGAACCGGAGCGGCAATTTTCAAATTGCCACGTTCGGAGAAGGGGATACGAGCGGCCGTCCGGACGACCGCTGGCCGGTACCAGTGGATGGCGCCATCAGTACCCTGCGGGCCTACGTGGGTCGAGCACCCGGGAGTGCTGGGGACTCGTGGACGGTGACCGTGCGGAAGAATGATGCGGACACCAGCCTCGCCTGCACGATCTCGGGGAGCGGCCAGTCGTGTTCCGCGAGCGGATCGGTCAGCGTCTCGGCGGGTGATCGAGTGGGAGTGGAGTTGATTGAGGGCGGTTCGGCCGCCGGGACACTGGGGACCGGATGGGGGGCGTGCTTTGTACCGAACTAACACGGGAGGTCTGATGGACGGGTGGACGCGGTGGGGTCTTCGCGTGGGGTTGCTCGGGTGCGTCGGGCTGCTGTGCGCGTTTTCGTGGGGCAAGAAGGACAAAGCCGCGCCGGAGGCGACACCGGCCGCCAGCGCGGTGGTGGCACCGTCGGCGTCAGAGACGGTGGTGCACACGTTCGCCAGCGACGACGAGCTGCGCGAGTTCGCCAAGCTCTGGCAGCAGCGCCAGGCCATCGTCACCCGCATGGCGGTCCTGCAGTCCTACTGGAACAGCGAGCAGGCAACGCTTGCCGAGCTGAACAACACGCTGGCTCAGCGGTATTCCATCGACGTCGCGAAGAACTACTTCCTCGACGGGCAGCGCCGCGTCCTCGTCGAGCGCGAAGCCCCGCCCGAACCAGCCGCTAGCCCCAACTAACTCACCTCGTCCAGACAGCACAACGCCAGGCACGGTGAAGTGCCTGGCGTGTTCGTTTGGGTCCGACCAGCGTTCGACCCTCACGAGAGCATCAGCAGGCGAGGATCGCGACTGCATGGCCGGGTCGGCGCGTGGGGTCAAATATTGCAGTAAACGCAAAAATAGATTGACAAATCTGTGTCTCATATGGCACCCTCTTAGAGGACGACGGCCAGCTCCCGTGTGGTGTCCGCGGTTCCGAACGGGCACACGCCGCGTCAGCGGAGGCTCCAATGCCAGGGCCGCGCAGTGCGCTCATGAAACACGCAGTTCCCTGGACCATACTGCTGTGGGCAGGCACGAGCTCTGTGCTCGTGTTGGCCGCCGACGCCACTCCACCCACCACCCCCACGGTCACCGATGACGGCGCCTACTCCGCCTTGTCGGCCCAACTGCATGCCTCATGGATCAGCGCTGATCCAGAATCCGGTGTTGCCCAATACCAGTACCTCATCCGGCAAGATGCCACGACCGGTGCGATCATCGTCACCTGGACGTCGACGGGTCTCGCCGCCTCGGTCACCCGCACAGGCCTCAGCCTCTTGCACGGGAAGCTCTACTACGTTGGGGTCAGGGCGAAAAACGGAGCGGGCCTGTGGTCCTCGGTGGGCTATTCCAATGGGATCACGATCGACACGACCCCGCCCACCGCGCCAGGACCACCGAAGGAAGGTTCCTCCACCACGGACTACGACTACGACGGCGATGGCGCCTACACGGTCCATTGGCCGGCCGCCAGCGACCCGGACTCGGGCATTGCGGCCTACGAAGTCCAGGAGCGCCTCGGACCCTCCGGGACCTGGACCACGCTGACGAGCAGTCGGACGAGCCCCAACGTCTCGGTGAGCGGCCGTCTGGATCGCACCACGTATTTTTACAAAGTGCGGGCCCGCAATGGCGCGGGGTTGTGGGGGGGTTGGTCCGCCGGCTCAGATGGCATGCTGATTGATCGGACCGCGCCGACGCCGGTCACGGTGACCGACGATGGGCCCACGACGCCCTCGCTAACCCAGCTCCACGCGCGCTGGACGAGCTCGAACGATGCCGAGTCCGGCGTGGTGGGCTATGAGTACCTGATCCGGCAGGACTCCACCTCCGGTACGATCATGGTGAACCATACGTCAGTTGGCACTGCCACCGAGATGACCCGAACCGGTCTCAGTCTCTTGACCGGCGCGACGTACTACATCGGGGTCCGCGCGAAGAATGGTGCGTGGCGCTACTCCGCCACCCGCTACTCCGACGGTATCGTCGTCCAAGCCGGTGACACCGTCCCACCGGTGCTGAACTCGATTTCCCCGCCACCAAGCCCAGGACTCTACGCCGGAGATGGCATCACGGTTTCTGCCTCAGTGACGGACATCGACCCGAGTCCGCTGGAGTACCAGTTCTCCGTAGACGGCGTCATCAAGCAGGCGTGGAGCGCCACCACGACCTACCAGTGGGCCACGACCAGCGCCATGGCGGGCTCCCACACCATTGCGGTCGAGGTCCGAGATGCCGGTGGTGCGACCTCGAAAACGCAGACGCTGTATCTCTATCTGAAACCCCCAGGGCCCCCATGACCATGACACGCCGCCCCACCGGCCGCTGGCGGTGGATTCGCGCAGGCATGTCGATCGCCTGCGCGGTCGCGCTGGTAAGCGGCCAAGCACCGCTGACCAGCCTGGCGGAAGCCGCCGAAGTGACAGTCGATCCGCCCTCAGGGCATTTGGGCAACACGTTCAGCGGCCCGAGAACCAGTGGTGGGGTCGCCACAGGAGCCACGAGGACCGCGGTAGCCCCACCGCCTCCACCGACCCCTGTGCGCAACCCCAACTATGGAGCCAACGTCGCCTCGGTCGCCTATAGCTTCCAGCCAGAGTTAGCCACCGGGAAGGCAACGCTCACCGTGCCGCTCGCGCTACCGGCGGGGGTACGCGGGATCAGCCCCCAGCTCGCGCTGGCCTACCAGAGCGATGGCGGCTCCAGTTGGGTCGGCCACGGCTGGCGGCTGGACCTCGGTTCGATCCAGCGGCATCTCAAAGACGGGATCCCGAACTACGACACCACCGATGTCTTCCTGCTCAGCTTCCCGGGCGCGACGTCGGAACTGGTGCCGACGGGCGCTGGCGAGTACCGCCTCAAGGAGGAGGGGGCGTTCCTGCGCATCCGCTCCACCGCCTCGGGGTGGGAGGTGTGGGATAAGAGCGGGACGAAGTACACCTTCGGCTCCAGCGCGTCGAGTCAGACCGTCACGCCGCAGGGCGTCTTCGCGTGGCACCTGGACCGGATCGAGGACGTCCTGGGCAACGACGCGGAGATCGCGTATGCGCAGGACGGCGGCGCAACCTACCTGCGGCAAATCCGCTATGCGGGAAACCGCGTCACAGGCTTTGCCCCGCCGTATCGCGTCGAGCTCATCACCGAGGCGCGGCCGGACGTGACGACGAGCTTTCGGATCGGTGCGCCGGTGACCAGCGCGCTGCGGCTGGCGCGGGTGGAGGTGTCTGTCGGCACCGAGCTGATCCGCACGTATCGCTTCACCTACACGACGAGCCCCGACTCCAGCCGCTCCCTCCTCGCTCAGATCACCCAGGTCGGTTCCGACGGCATCTCCAGCTTGCCGCCGGTCACCTTCCGCTACTCGACGAATCCTGGCGGTTGGCGCGAGGACGGGACGTGGGTCATTCCGGACGGCACGTTTGTCCGCGGCAACATCGACCAGGGCCGACGCCTCGCCGACCTGGACGGCGACGGCCGTATGGACCTGGCGGTCGGCAAGGGCACCGCCTCCACGCCCTGGGAGCTCGCGGCGTGGGTCAGCACCGGCTCCGGCTGGGTGAAGAACAACAACTTCATTCCCTCCACGGGCCTGTTCATGTGGGAGAACCGCGACGACGGACGCTACCTCGTGGATCTGAACGGCGATGGCCGGCCCGAGGCGCTCGCCGCCGTGGGCTGGTACAGCGGGTCGTTCAAGAGCGCGTACGAGAGCATCTACGGGAACGGTCGATGGGGCTGGCAGCCGGCGCCGCAGTGGCTGCTGCCCGACGGCCACCTCGTGGTCTCGCTCGCCTACGTCGCCGACCAGGGCCGCCGGTTCGCGGACTTCAACGGCGACGGGCGCGGCGACGTCATGGTGGGGCAGAACGCCGCCCTGCGCAGCTACCTCAACACCGGCAACGGTTGGACCCCGAACCCCACCTGGCAGCTTCCGACCGGCGAGACGTTCATGGACAGCGATCGGGACACCGGCTTGCGTCTGGTGGATGTCAACAGTGACGGACTCTCCGACCTGGTCCGGGCCGCCAACGGCGGCCGGGCGGTCTACCTCAATACGGGGCGCGGGTGGCAGCAGGAGACCACCTGGAACCTCCCCGCCGACGCGGAGATCGTGACCAGCAGCCTGCCGCGCGGGCTCGCCTTCGTGGACCTCAACGCCGACGGTCAGGTGGACATCCTCTTCGCTGATAGCGGGACGCGGTTCGCCTACGTGAACACCGGGCGCGGCTGGCAGCGGACAACCTCCTGGGGCCTCCCAGACGGCGACCTCATCTCAGGCGGCAACGACCAGGGCCGCCGCCTGGCCGATGTCAACGGGGACGGGTTGCCAGACCTGCTGATCGGCCTCGACGACACCAAGCGGGCGTACGTCGGCACCGGCCGCACGCCGGACCTGCTCCTTGGCATCGACAACGGCCTCGGCGGCGACACCAGCGTCAGCTATGCCCCCTCGACGCAGTACGACAACCTGGGCGCCGACGGCATCCCGAAGCTCCCCATGGTCGTGCAGACGGTCTCCGCCGTGACGATCGGCGACGGCCTGGGGCGTCGCTACACGACGACCTATCGCTACCAAGGTGGGGTGTTCGACGCCAAGACGCGGGAGTTCCGTGGCTTCCGTGAGGTCCGCGTGACCGACGCGGAGGGCAACGTCGCGATCACACGCTTCCTGCAAGACGATGTGTTCAAGGGCCGCCCCGCTGAGGAAGAGCTGCAAGACGCCGCCGGCAACCGCTCTCGCCTGGTGAAGCACACGTGGCGGTCGCAGGAGGTCACACCCGGGGTGACCTTCGCGTTCCTGGGCGACACCGTGACGACCGTCTTCGACGGCAACGCGACCTCGAAGACCACCAAGCTCGAGTCCCGCTACGACGCCTACGGCAACATCACCAACCTCATCGAACACGGCGACCTAGGCGTGGGGGGTGACGAACGCCAGACCTGGATCGAGTACACCTACGACCCCACCCGCTGGGTCATGGACAAGCCCTCGACGCGCTACGTCACCGACGCGGCCGGGGCGACCGGCACGACGCTCAGCCAGTCGTGGATGCTCTACGACAACCACGTGGCGTCCGCCGACCCGCCGACGCAGGGGCTGCTCACGAAAGAGGTGCGCTGGCTCAGCGGGGCGTCGGCCAACCCCGAAACGACGTTCACCTACGACGCCTATGGCAACGTCACGCGCGTCACCGACGCGTTGAGCCGGTCCACGACGACCACCGTCGATGCCACATACCATCAGTTCCCCGTCCAGGTCACCAACCCGCTCGGCCACACGGTCTCGGCCACCTACGATCCGAAGACCGGCCAGGTGCTGACCCAAACGGATCCCAACGGCGTCACGGCCACTAACGTGTATGACGCCTTCGGCCGCCTCCGCCGGGCCTTCGGGCCGAATGACACCGATGAGCTCCCCACGCTCCGCTACGAGTACGACGTCTCCAGCGTCCCGGCCAAGACCACCGTCTGCGCGCGCGTGCGGTCCGGCCAGGCCGACGAGTTGTGCACGCTCAGTTTCACGGACGGGATGGGACGCCCCGTGCAGACGCGCAGCCCCGCCGAAGACCCTACCCAGCAAGTGGTGGACGGTGCGGTCGAGTTCAATGGCCGCGGGCTCGTCTCGAGACGGTGGGTGTCCTATCGCTCCAATACCTCCTCGACCTATGTGCCGTTGAGTGCTGAGCCCATCGCCACGAGCCTGCCGGCGGTCTCGTACGTCTATGACGCGCTGGGCCGGACGACCGAGGTCAGGCAGCCGGACGGCTCGTTCAGCACCACGGGCTACGACGACTGGACAACGAGTACGATGGACGCCAGCGGCCACAGGGCCGTGTCAACTGCCGATGCGTTCGGGCGACTTGCGAAGGTCGAGGAGTTCACCGGCAGCGACGGCCGCAGTCCGCAGTATCCCGCGGTCCCCTACCAACTCTACGCGACGACCCGCTACGCGTACGACCCGCTCGGCCACCTGACCCAGGTCACCGACGCCGCCGGTCACATCACCCGGATCACCTACGACTCGCTGGGTCGCAAGCTGACCATGGACGACCCGGACATGGGCCGGTGGGTCTACGCCTATGACGCGGGGGGCAATCTCGTCAGCCAAACCGATGCGCGCGGCGTGATCACGGCATTCACCTACGATGCGCTCAACCGGCTGGCGCAAAAGCGTTACACGGTCCCCGCCGGCTCCGGCATCGCCAATCCCGGCACCGTCACCTATACCTACGACACGTCCGTCCCCGCCCAACGCTACTCCAACGGCAAACTTGTCAAGATCACCGATGGCTCAGGCTCCTCCAGCTTTGAGTACGACAACCTCGGCCGCCTGATCAAGGAATCCAAAGCCATCGATGGCACCACCTACTTCATCCAGCGCGCCTACGATCTGCTCGGCCGGCTCACCACCATCACGTATCCAGATACGGAGGTGGTCAGCTACACCTACAACCCCCAAGGCGGGATCGAGACGATCACCGGGCTCAAGGGCGGCGTCACCACGCCCTACGTGGTGCGCAGCGACTACAACGCGACCGGACAGCTTGTTACCCTCGTCCATGGCAACGGGGTGGCCACCGACTACACCTACGACCCGCGCACCCTCCGGCTCTCGTCGCTGCTGACGCGCACAGCAACCCTCGCGACGCTCCAGGACTTCTCCTACACCTTCGACCCCGCTGGCAACGTCTCGGCGATCACCGATCGGGTCAACACCGCCTCCCAAGCCTTCGGCTATGACGACCTCGATCGCCTCACCTCCGCCTCGGGCAGCTACGGCGCGGTCACCTACGCCTACGATCCCATCGGCAACATGACCGCCAAAGAGGGGATCACGATGACCTACGGCCTGGCCGATGGCACCAAGCCGCATGCGGTGACCGCCACCTCCAGCGGCCTGGATCTCACCTATGACGCCAACGGCAACCTCCTTCAAAAGCGCGATCGCCCCACGAGCACGACCGTGGCCCAGCTTGCCTACGATGCCGAGAACCGCTTGACTCAAGCCACGTCCGGCTCAACGACGAGTCAGACCGCAACCGTCTCGCTCACGACCGGCTGGAACTTCTTCAGCCTGCCGGTGGTGCCCAGCAGTCTGTCCATTACCTCGGTCTTTGGCACCCAGCTGGCGTCGGTCAAGCAGGTCTCCCGCCTCACTCCCTCCAGCGGCACCTG
>CAYJWO010000006.1:0-14376 GCA_964373825.1 uncultured Planctomycetales bacterium | reverse complement strand
GCGTTCGAGAAGCTGCCGGGGGCAGATCCGACGCTCGGCTTTCAGATGAAGTCGGTCGGGGAGGTGATGGCCATCGGCCGCACGTTCCACGAAGCGTTCCAAAAGGGGTTGCGAGGGCTCGAGATCAAGAAACACGGGTGGGAAGGGTTGGGCGAGCTGCGCGCCGACGTGCTGCGCCAGCGGCTCGCGGTGCCGACCGCCGAGCGGTTCTTCCTCCTGAAAGACGCGTTCGCCGCCGGACTGTCAATCGACGAGGTGTTCCAATTAACGAAGATCGACCGCTGGTTTCTCCGGCAGCTCTACGATCTGGCCTGCGAGGAGACCGCCCTCCGCCAGGCGGGCGACCAGATGCGTGCGTGCCTGCAGGGTACCGCTGATCGCGCCGTCCAGGACGGGGCGGCCGAGCGGCTGCGTCGCGCCAAGCAACTGGGATTCAGCGACCGCCAGCTTGCGACGCTCTGGGGGGTGGACGAAGCGGTCATCCGGGAATGCCGCGGGCGGTGGGCGGTGCAGCCGACGTACTACCTTGTGGACACCTGCGCGGCCGAGTTTGAGGCGAAGACCCCCTACTACTACTCCACGTATGAAACCCCCATGTTAGCTGTAGGCTCAAGGCCGGAGGCCGAAGGCTCGGAGCAGCGAACCACCGACAAGCCGTCAGCCTTCAGCCTTCAGCCTTCAGCGAAGAAGAAAGTCATGATCCTGGGTGGGGGCCCCAACCGGATCGGGCAGGGGATTGAGTTCGACTACTGCTGCGTCCATGCGGCGATGGCGCTGCGCGAGTTGGGCGTCGAAGTCATCATGGTCAACTCCAACCCGGAGACGGTTTCCACCGACTATGATACCTCGGAGGATCTCTACTTCGAGCCGGTGACGCTGGAGGATGTGCTGAACGTCGTCCGCGAGACGCGGCCGGACGGCGTCATCGTCCAGCTCGGCGGGCAAACCCCGCTCAACCTCGCCCTCGGGCTGGCGAAGGCGGGGGTCTCAATCCTAGGCACGACGGCGGAGGCGGTGGACCAAGCGGAGGACCGGGAGAAGTTCCGCCGGCTGCTCGAGGAGCTCGGGCTGCGCCAGCCGGCGAGCGGCACGGCCATGACCATCGAGGATGCCGTGCTCACGGCGCGGACCGTCGGCTACCCGTGCCTCGTGCGCCCCTCGTACGTGCTCGGGGGCCGGGCCATGGAGATCGTGTACGACGATGAGCAGCTGCGCCACTTCGCGCAACAGGCGTTCGAGGTCTCTCCGGGGTTTCCGGTGCTGATCGACCGGTTCTTGGAGGATGCGATCGAAGTGGACGTGGATCTGGTGGGCGACGGCGACACGTTCGTCATCGGCGGCATCCTGGAGCACATCGAGCAAGCCGGGGTGCACTCGGGGGACGCCGCGATGGTGCTGCCGCCGCACACGCTGACGGACGACGTGATCGGGGCGGTGCGGGATGCCTCCTACCGTCTGGCGCGAGCGCTCAAGATCGTCGGGCTGATGAACCTGCAGTGCGCGGTGAAGGACGACGTCGTGTACATCCTGGAGGTCAACCCGCGGGCCTCGCGGACCGTGCCGTTCGTCTCTAAGGCGATCGGGCTGCCGCTGGCGAAGGTCGCGACGCGGGCGATGATGGGCCTCTCGCTGCAGGAGCAAGGGATCGCCGGCGAGCGGATCCCCCCGTACCTGGCGGTGAAGGAATCGGTGTTTCCGTTCTCCCGATTCTCCGGGGTGGACATCCTGCTCGGGCCCGAGATGCGTTCGACCGGGGAAGTCATGGGAATCGACGACGACTTCGGGCTGGCGTTCATCAAGTCGCAGCTCGCCGCCGGCCAGCGGCTGCCGCGCGGCGGCACGGTGTTCCTCAGCGTCAAGAACCACGACAAGCGGGAGGCCATACTCATCGCGCGCCAGCTGGAGGCGCTGGGGTTCGCCCTGGTCGCGACCGCCGGAACGGCGAAGACGCTGCAGCGCTACGGCCTCCACGCCGAGCCGGTGAAGAAAATCCACGAAGGGCGCCCCAACGTGCTCGATCGCATCAAGAGCGGCCAGATCCACCTCATCATCAACACGCCGGCCGGCCGGCTACCCCGCGCCGATGAGATTCAGATCCGGTCGCTCGCCACGACGATGGGGATCCCCTGCATCACGACGATGGCCGGCGCGCACGCGTCCGTCAACGGCATGCGCACGTGGTTCCAGCGGCCGCTCACCGTCAAGCCGATCCAACAGTACCACGAGCTGCTCGTGAGATGACCGCAGCAGACCAGCGCCACCATCCGCGGGTGCAGCGCCCCTTCATGGTCCGCTACCGCCAGCGGGGCACGACCGGCTCGCGATGGGCGATTTCCACCGTCCGGAACCTCAGCACGAGCGGGGTGCGGTTCGCCGCGGACCAACCGCACCAGGTGGGCGATGCGCTGGAGCTTGAGCTGCAGCTGCCCGCGAGCACGCAGCCCATGCGCGTCGACGGGCGCGTCGCCCGGACGGCCGCCGGCAAGTTCGGCGCGATGGAGCTGGGGGTGGCGTTTGAGGGGCTCGACGCGCTGGCACAGCGCTCCATCGAGCACGCCGTGGCGACGTTCCGGGGTGGTCGATGACCGAACGGCGCAAGTTCCTTCGCACGCAGCAGCTCTTCCAGGTGCAGTACCAGCCGCGCGGCACGATCGGGCCCGCATGGCGAGACGGCGGCATGCTCAACCTGAGCGCCGGCGGCATGCGGCTGCGCAGCGACGGCGAGCTGTCCCAGGGCAGCCGCCTGACGCTGCGGATCCGGCTGCCCAATATGATCCAGCAGCTCGACCTGTGCGGTTCGGTGGTCTGGCGGCGCACGGTGGCCGCCGGCGTCAATGAGTATGGCGTGGCGTTCGCCGACGTCTCCCCCCTCCAGCATCAGCAGATCGACGAACTCGTGCGGTTTCTCCTGCAGCATGAGTAGCGTATAGCCGCTCCCCCGCCCCATGGTGGACTTGCGCGTCGCCATTGGCTCCCTGACGCTCTCCAACCCCGTCCTCGCGGCCGCCGGCACATTCGGGTACGGGCTCGAGTTCGCGCGCGCCGTCGAGCTCGACGCGCTCGGCGGCTTCGTGACCAAGACCCTCACCCGCGCGCCGCGGGACGGCCATCCACCGCCGCGCCTCGTCGAGACCCCCGCGGGAATGCTCAACGCGGTGGGGCTGCAGAACATCGGCCTGGAGCGCTTCCTCTCGGAGAAGCTGCCCGCCCTGCGGCGGTACGCGCTACCCGTGATCGTCAGCATCTTGGGCGACTCGTCGGAGGAGGTGTCGGCGATGGCCCGCGAGCTGGATCGGGCGGACGGAGCCGCCGCGATCGAACTGAACCTGTCCTGCCCGAATTTGGCTCAAGGCTCAAGGCTCAAGGCTGAAGGCTTGTCTGGTGCCAGCCTTCAGCCTTCGGCCTTGAGCCTTCGGCCCACCATGGTGGCGCAGGATGCCCAGGCGACGGCGGCGATCATCCGAGCGGCTCGGGAACAGACCCGCAAGCCGCTGCTCGCGAAGCTCAGCCCCGACGTGACGGACCTCGCTCCCGTCGCCCAGGCCGCCGAGCAGGCCGGGGCGGATGCGCTGACCGTCGCCAACACGTTCACCGGGATGAGCCTCGATCCCGTCACCCGCCGCTCGCGGCTGGGGACGCTCACCGGGGGCCTGAGCGGTCCGGCGATTCGGCCGCTCGCCGTGTATCGGGTGTGGTATACTACGCAATCCGTCCGCGTGCCCGTCATCGGCGTGGGCGGCATCGTGCGGGCCGAGGACGCCCTCGAGTTCATCCTCGCGGGCGCCTCCGCGGTGGCGGTCGGCACCGCGACGTTCGCGCGACCATCCGCCGTCCTCCGCATCCTGAAGGGATTGCAACGGCACTGCGCGCGCCAGGGGTGGTCGTCCCTCATGCCGCTGCGCGGGGCGATCGCTCAATGAACGATCGTTCGGGGCTGAGGGTTCGGGGTTGGGGGTACTTGCCCAGAACCCACAGCCCAGAACCCCGAACCACGCCAGATCGACTGATCGTCGCCCTCGATGCTCCGGACGCCGCGACGGCGCTGCGCATGGCGCGGCGGCTCGCCGGGCTGGTGCGCTGGGTGAAGGTGGGCAGCGTCCTCTTTACCGCGGCCGGGCCGGACGTGATCCGCTGCCTGCGCGCCCTGGGGATGTCCGTCATGCTAGATTTGAAGTACTTGGACATCCCCTCGACGGTGGAGTTGAGCTGCCGCGCGGCGGCGGCACACCGCGTCGGGCTGCTCACCGTGCACACGATCGGGGGTGCGGCGATGCTCAAGGCGGCGGTGCGCGGGGCGCGCACGGAAGCCGCGCGGCACCGGGCCACGAGACCGTTGGTGCTGGGGGTGACCGTGCTGACGAGCGTGGACGGGGCCTCGACGCGCGCCGTGCAGCGCGAGGTGCTGCGCCGAGCGACGATCGCGCACACCGCTGGCTGCGACGGTGTCGTGGCGTCGGCGCGCGAGGCGGCTGTTCTGCGCGCGCGGTTTGGTCACCGCTGGCGTATCGTCTGCCCCGGCATTCGGCTCGCGTCGTCCCGAGCGACGTCGAAGGACGATCAGCAGCGGGTGGCAACACCGGCCCAGGCGCTGCGGGATGGGGCGCATTGGCTGGTCGTGGGCCGGCCGATTACCGCGGCCCCCGATCCCAGGCGAATGGCGGTGCAGGTGTTGAGCGACATGGGGACCGCGGGAGCATGCTGACCAGGTCGCAACTCTTGGCCATCTTCCGCGCGAGCCATGCGCTCCAACGCGGGCACTTCGAGCTCTCCTCCGGGCTGCACAGCGGCCACTACTTCCAGTGCGCGCAGGTGCTGCAGCACCCGCGGTACGCCACCCAGGTGTGCCGAGCCCTCGCCTCTCGCTTCACTAGCCGACGGCCGACGGTCGTCATCGGGCCCGCGGTCGGCGGGATCCTCGTGGCGTACGAAACCGCCCGGGCGCTGCGCGCAAGGGCGCTCTACGCCGAGCGCGTGGATGCGGAAATGCAGCTGCGGCGCGGCTTCGCCATCTCCAAGGACGATCGCGCCATCATCGTGGAAGATGTCGTGACGACCGGCGAGTCGGCCCGGAAAGTGGCGGAGCTGGCTCAGAAGCTCGGGGCCCGGGTGGTTGGCATCGGCGCGATTGTGGATCGGTCGGGCGGCCAGACGCGATTCCCCGGTTACCGGTTCGAGCGGTTGCTGACGCTGGACTTCGAGCATTTCGCCCCGCACGACTGTCCGCTGTGCAACGAAGGGATTCCGGTGACCCGTCCCGGGCGTGTCCGCTCCGACGCGGCATGAACGCCGCCGCCCGCGCGTAGTCCCATGTCGTTGGGGGCGGTCCTTGGCTGCGCCGTGATGATCCTCGTGAGCGCCGTGTGGGTCGTGACCTTGCGGAACCTCTTCCGGGCGGCGCTGAGCCTCGGGCTCGTCCTCATCGGGGTCGCGGCGCTGTTCCTCCTCCTCCACGCCGAATTTCTCGCTTGGGTCCAGATCCTCGTCTACGTGGGGGCTATCCTCACCCTGATCGTCTTCGTCATCATGCTGACCGGCAAGCAGGCCGCGTTTCCGGACGAGCCGGTGAGCCGCCGCCGGTGGCCGGCGGCCGTCGCGTGCGCGCTGCTCTTCCTGGTGCTCGCGCGCGCGACAGGTACCTTCGTCGGCCCGCTTGAGCCGCGGGCACCCGTCTTGCTGAGCGCTCTGGGACAGGCGCTGGTGACGACGCTGTTGCTGCCGTTTGAAGTCGTGACCCTCGTGCTCGTCGCGGCGATGGTCGGGGCGATCGCCCTGGCGACCCGGCGAGACGCCCCGCCCGGCGGATGACCGTCCTTCGGCTGCTCCTCTTCGTGAGTGCTGCGCTCTTTTCCGTGGGCCTCTACGGGGTGCTGACCAGGCGCCACGCGATCGGCATGCTGCTCGCGCTGGAGTTGATGCTCAACGCCGCAGCGCTCAATACCGTGGTCTTCGCGTGGCGCTTCGGGCAGGTAGAAGCCCAGGCGTTCGCGCTGTTCATCATCGCGCTCGCCGCCGCCGAAGCGGTCGTGGGGCTGGCGGTCGTCCTGCGGATCTGGCGGACCGCCGGCACGGTGCTGGCCGACCGCGTGGATCTCCTTCAAGGCTGATGACCGCCGTCCTGCCGTGGATCCCGCTGTTGCCGCTGGCGAGCTTTGCCCTCCTCATTACCGCCGGGCGGCGCCTGGGACGGGCCGCCGCGTGGGTGTCGATCGGCGCGATGGCCGCCGCCGGCCTGCTCGCCCTGCGGGTGGCGTGGGCGGTCGTCCAGGGACAATCGCTTGCCATCGGCTGGACGTGCCTCACCATCCGCAACACCGCATGGACGTTGGGGCTGGCCGTCCCGCCGGTTGCCGCAGCAATGCTGGCGATGGTCGGCACCGTTGCGACGCTCATCCAGCTCTTCGCGTACGGCTACATGCATGAGGACCCTCGCGTTTCCCGCTTCTTCGCCTACGTCTCGCTCTTCTGCGCCGGCATGCTGGGCTTGGTGCTGGCCGATAACCTGCTGCTGCTGTTCGCCTGCTGGGAGCTGATGGGCGCGTGCTCCTATCTCCTCATCGGCTTCTGGTTCGAAAAGCCCTCGGCGGTGGCCGCCGCTCAAAAGGCGTTCCTGACGACGCGCGTCGGCGACGTGGCGCTCCTCCTCGGGCTCTGGCTCCTCTACTGGGCCTTGGGGACCTTCCAACTGGAGGCGCTGAAGGGCGTTGCGGCCGGCCCTCTGGCGACGGCGTCGGCCCTCCTCATCTTCGTCGGGGTCGCGGGGAAGTCCGCGCAGGTGCCGCTGCACGTTTGGCTGCCGGATGCCATGGAGGGCCCCACCCCGGTCAGCGCCCTGATCCACGCCGCGACGATGGTGGCCGCCGGTGTCTACCTCGTCGCGCGGACGTTTCCCCTGTTCGAGGCGTCCCCCGCCGCGATGGCGGTGGTGACCACGGTGGGCACGGTGACCGCGGTCGGGGCCGCGACGGTGGCCTGCACGATGACCGACATCAAGCGCGTGCTGGCGTACTCCACCATCAGCCAATTGGGCTTCATGGTCACCGCCTTGGGACTCGGCGCCTTGGGCGCCGGCGTCTTTCACCTGGTGACCCATGCCTACTTCAAGGCGTTGCTGTTCCTGGGAGCGGGGAGCGTCATCCACGCGGTGCACACGCAGGAGTTGCCGGTGATGGGCGGCCTGTGGCGGTCCATGCGCTGGACGGGGACGACGATGTTCATCGCGTGCCTGGCGATCAGCGGGATCCCGCCGTTCGCCGGCTTCTGGAGCAAGGACGAAATTCTCGTCGCGGCGGCCGCCGCACGGCAGCCGCTCGTCCTGGGCGCCCTGCTGGCCGCCAGCGGGCTGACCGCGTTCTACGTGTGGCGGATGTTCGCGCTGGCGTTCCTGGGACGGCCGCGCGGGAGTCACCACGCGCACGAGTCTCCGGCGGTCATGACGATCCCGCTGGCCCTCCTGGCGGTCGGCGCGTGCTTGGCCGGGCTGCCGGGTTCGCCGTGGATGGGCTACGCGTTCCAGCACGTCCTCCACACGCACGCGCCCGAGGCGATGGACTGGTCGCTGGCCGGCTTCAGTGTGCTCGCGGCAGCCCTCGGCATCACGGCGGCCCTCGTGGGGTACCTCGGCCCGTCGCGTCCGGCGATGCCGCCAGCCCTTCGACCGCTCTACGCCGTGGTGCGGGGGAAGTACTACGTGGATGAGCTCTACGCGGCCCTGGCGGTTCGCCCCACGATCCGGTGTGCGGCGGCGTTGGCCGGATGGGATCAGCGCGTCATCGACGGCGCGGTCAACGGGGCGGGGCGGGTGGGTACACGGCTCAGCGAGCTGAAGGCCGCGCTGGACCGGACCGTCGTGGACGGATGCGTCAACGGCATGGCCGCCAAGGTGCGCGCCGCGGGGAGCCTGTTGCGTGGGCTGCAGAGCGGGGTCATCCATCAGTATCTGTGGCTGGCGGTGACGCTGCTCGCGTGCTGTGCGGCCTGGCTGACGTCGTAGGGGAGCGATCGGGATGCTGACGGTGTTACTGGCGTGTCCGCTGGTGGGGATGCTGGCGGTGCTGGGGCTGCCGAAGACGGCGGTGCGAGCGATCCGCACCGTGGCACTCATCGCCACGGGGGCGACGCTGCTTGTGAGCCTGCAGCTCCTCGGAGGGTTCGATCCGTCGCTGGCGACGATCCAGTTCCAGGAACGCTACGCGTGGATCCCGCCGCTGAACATTTCGTATCATCTCGGGGTCGACGGTCTCAACCTCCCGCTGGTGCTGTTGACCAGCCTCCTCGGATTCCTGGCCTGCTTCGCCTCGTGGTCGATGACCGAGCGGCACAAGGAGTACTACGCGCTCTACCTCCTCCTTCAGCTCGGGATGCTCGGCACGTTCGTTGCACTCGACCTCTTTCTCTTCTATGTGTTTTGGGAAGTGGTGCTGGTGCCGATGTACTTCCTCATCGGCGTGTGGGGCGGGGGGCGGCGGGAGTACTCCGCGTTCAAATTTTTCGTCTACACGCTAGCCGGCAGCCTCGTCATGCTGGTGGGGATTCTGGCCCTCTACCTGCGGGCGGGGACGTTCGACGTGCTCACCCTCGCCGCGCGCGGCGGCACGTGGGACCCGTGGTTCTCGCGCTGGCTGTTCCTGGCGTTCTTCCTGGGTTTCGCGATCAAGGTGCCGATCTTCCCGTTCCACACGTGGCTGCCGGACGCCCACGTCGACGCGCCGACTCCCATCAGCGTCCTCCTGGCCGGCGTGCTGCTGAAGATGGGCGGCTACGGGTTCGTGCGGATTGCGTATCCCATCTGCCCAGAGGGGGCGGCATGGTTCGGGTGGGCGCTGGCGGGCCTCGGGATGATCAACATCGTCTACGGCGCGTTCGTCGCGCTCGCCCAAACCGACTTCAAGCGGCTCGTCGCGTACTCGTCCGTCTCGCACATGGGGTTCGTGCTGTTGGGACTGGCCAGCGTCACGCCGGAAGGGCTGCACGGAGCGATGCTGCAGATGTTCAACCATGGCTGCATCACCGGAGCGATGTTTTTGCTCGTCGGCGTGCTCTACGACCGCACGCACACGCGGGACCTCTCGGCGTTCGGGGGCTTCAGTGCGACGATGCCCGTCTACGCGGGGCTGCTGACGTTCTTCAGTCTGGCGTCTCTGGGGCTGCCGGGCCTCAGCGGGTTCGTCGGAGAGTTCCTCTCGCTGCTGGGCGGCTTCGGGGTGTGGCGCTGGCAGACCGTGGTGTCGGTGCTGGGCGTGCTCGGGGCGGCGGCGTACATGCTGAAGGTGATGCGCCAGGTGCTGCTCGGGCCGGTCAACCCGCGATGGCACACGCTGCCGGATGTCAATCGTCGCGAGCTGCTCAGCCTGCTGCCGCTGCTCGCGTTGGTGCTCGCCATCGGGGTGTCGCCGATGCTCCTCATGCGCCTGCAAGACGCCAGCCTCATGGCGCTCATCGGCCGCGTGACACCGTAGCCCCATGACCGAGGTCGTGCTCGAAAGCCTGCAGGTGTGGGCGCCGGAGGCGATCGTCAGCCTTGGCGCGCTCCTCGCCATCCTCGCGGCCGCATGGCGCCAAGCGCCTCGCACCGCGTGGGCCATTGCGTGGCTGAGCCTCGCCGCCGCCGCGGGTGCGCTCGCGACCATCCCCACCCCGCCGCCGACCGCGACGTTCTTCGGCCTCATCCTCTGCGATCTGTTCAGCCTCACGTTCCGCTGGTTCGCGTTGGGGGCCGTGGCGCTCACACTGCTCCTCGCGGCCGGGGCGCGCGATTTCGACCTCTCCGGACGCGGGGAAGGGCTGGGGCTCCTCCTGCTTGCCGGGGTCGGCCTCATGCTGATGGCGGAGGCCGGGCATCTCCTCATGGCGGCTGTCGCGATGGAGCTGGTGAGCCTCGCCTCCTACGTCCTGGTGGGGTTTGGGGACGGCCGACGCGGGGCGGAGGCCTCGCTCAAATACCTGCTCTTCGGCGCGGTCGCCTCCGGCATCATGCTGTTCGGCATGTCGCTGCTCATCGGCCTCACGGGCCAGCTGAGCTTCTCGGCGATCGCCCAGGCGACCGCCGGGCTCGCTGGACCCGCCCGGCAGGCCGCAGCGCTCGCCGGGCTCCTTCTCCTAGCGGGACTGGCGTTTAAGATTTCCCTGGTGCCGTTTCACCTGTGGACGCCGGACGCGTACGAGGGCGCACCGATCGCCGTCACCGCATTCCTCTCGGTGGGACCGAAGGCGGCCGGCCTCGCCCTGCTGCTGCGGATCGTGGAATGCCTGCAGCCGGTCTGGCCGCTGCTGGCCCCCATCCTGCTGGCGCTGACGGTGGCGACGATGACGCTGGGTAACCTCGTGGCACTCGTCCAGACGAACGTCAAACGGCTGCTCGCTTATTCGACGATCGGCCAGGTGGGCTACCTGCTGATCGGGTTGGTGGTCGGCACGCCGGGCGGCCGGGCGGCCCTCCTGGTCTACCTCATCGCGTACCTTTTTATGAACGTGGGTGTCTTTGCCGTCGCCGCGGCCGTCGTCAACGCCACCGGCCGCGAATCGCTCGAGGCGTTCCGCGGGCTCTCGAGGCGAGCACCAGCCTTGGCCCTGTTCGGGACGATCTTCCTGCTGTCGCTGGCGGGCATCCCGCCGCTGCTGGGGTTCTTCGGGAAATTCCTCCTGGTGGGCGCGGCCCTCGAAGTCCAGTCGATCGGATTGGCCCTGGTGGCGGTCGCGAACAGCGCCGTGGCCCTCTACTACTACGTCAACCTCATTCGCTGGATGTACGTGGCGGTCCCCGTCGAGACCACACCCCTGCAGGCGGCCCGGTCGCTGCGCTGGGCCGTGGCGGTGTGCGCCGTGGCCACTGTGGGGTTGGGGCTGTTCCCCGCGTACCTCCTCGAGCTCATGCGCGCCCGCACGGTGGTAAATCTGCTGTAGCGCCCTCCGCAGACTGTGTTATAATCCGCGCTAGCTTGCCCCACCGTCGTGTCTCCATCGGTGTTCGCTGAGTCGTCAATGTCTCGCAGCAGAAGGTGGTGAGGCGCGTTGCGGCAGGGCCTGTGGATTCAGCAAGCCGGATTGTTAA
The DNA here is from genome assembly GCA_964373825.1 of uncultured Planctomycetales bacterium. GTDB lineage: Bacteria > Omnitrophota > Gorgyraeia > Aquiviventales > Aquiviventaceae > CAYJWO01. Next base: position 3,329 of record CAYJWO010000006.1, on the reverse strand, counting down.
CCGCCATCCCCATCGTGTTGCTGGTCGGTCCCGCGCTCGGCTACTACCTGGGATCTCGCCTGGATGCCTGGTGGTCGCACGCGCCCTGGGGGATGGGCGGAGGGATTGTCCTCGGGCTGTTGGCCAGCGCCCGGGTGACCGCGCAGCTCATCCAGCAATCCCGAGCGCTCACACAAGATGAACAGAACCATCCTCCTCACTAGCGGCGCCGTGGCTGCGGTCATCGTGGCCGTGTCGTCCGTCGTGGTCGCGTTCCTCTGGGGTGGTCCCCTCGCGATCGGCATACTCGTCGGCGGAGCGTGGCACCTGGCCAGCCTCTGGTGCCTGGCCTCGCTCCTGGCTGCGTGGCTCGGACCGCAGCGCTCCCAGCGCACCGTGCTGGGATGGCTCCTCGTGAAATTCCCGCTCCTCTATGGTGCGGCGATCCTCTTGCTCCGGCACCCCTCGATGTCGATCGCCGGTTTCGCTCTCGGGTTCACCGTGGTGCTGGTGGCCGTGATCGCCGGGGTCGCGCGCGGTCTTCCCCGCATGATGCCCTCGAATGGCCGCTAAGCACGCCGGCCACGGTGGGATCCCGGAAATCCCCAACGCGATCACCCTGCTGCAGGCCCGGTGGCACGAGCGGCCCGTTGTGGCGTGGCTGCACCACTGGGAGAATCCCGTCTTCGCCCTCCTCGTCGCGGCGCTACTCTGTGCGATGGCGTGGCGCACGACGCGCCGCCCCGCGAGCATTCCCCGCAGCTGGCAGAACGCCTTCGAGCTGTTCGTCGAGGGGGTGGACCGATTCGTCCAGAGCATCCTGGGGCACGCTGGCCGCGCGCACGTGCCGTTTATCGGCACCCTCTTCCTGTACATCTGGCTCATGAACCTCTCCGTGCTCATCCCCGGCATGAAGTCGGCCACCGTCAGCCTCAACACGACGGTCGGCATGGCGCTCGTCGTGTTCGGCTACGTGCAGTGGATTGGGATCAAGACGAACGGGATCGTCGGCTACCTCGACCACCTCGCCGGGTCGCCGCGCGGCGTCGTCGGCTGGGCGCTCGCGCCGCTCATGCTGCCCATCCACGTGCTCGGCGAGCTCATCAAGCCGCTGAGCCTCAGCCTGCGGTTGGCGTTCAACATCTTCGCGGAGGACGTGCTGCTGGCCGTACTGCTCGGCCTGGGGCTGACGGCGGGTCTCGCGCTGCATTTGCCGATCGGGCTGCCGCTGCAGGTGTTCGTGGTCCCCCTCGTCATCATCTTCAGCACGGTGCAGGCGTTGGTGTTCAGTTTGTTGAGCAGCGTGTATCTCGTGTTGGTGCAGCCGCATCACGCCCATTAACAACAGAGGAGGAGGACGGAATGGAAAGTGGCGGGTGGTCGTTGTTTCCGAGCAGCTATCAGGCGGTGCTGGCCCTGACCGTGCCCCTGGCCTTGGGGTTGGCGGCGATGGCGTCCGCGGCGGGGTTGGGGCGGGCGGTGAGTGCCGCGATGGAGGCGATCGCGCGGCAGCCGGAAGCGGGCGGGCAGATTCAGACCACGATGATCATCGGCTGCGCGCTCATCGAGGCGCTGACGATCTACGTGCTCGTCATCGCCTTCGTGCTGCAGGGGAAGATCGGCGTCTGACGCTCCGGGCATGAGCCTCCAGCTCGACCTGCAGCAAGTCCTCTCGCAGGCGGTCAGCTTTCTCATCCTGCTGTGGCTGCTCAAGCGCTTCCTGTGGCGGCCGCTGCTCTCGCTGCTCGACGCGCGGCGCGCCCGTATCGAAGAAGCCCTCCAGCAGGCGACGCAGCAGCAGGCGCAGCTCGAGCAGCTGCGAGGCGACCTCACGCGCCAGCTCGCGCGGATTGACGACGAGGCGCGCGCGAAGATTCAGGACGCGGTGCTGGAAGGCAAGCGAGTCGCCATGGACGTGCAGGAGCGGGCCCGCCAGCAGGCGCAGGAGATCCTCGCCAAGTCGAAGGAGACGATCGAGCTGGAAGTGGCCAAGGCGAAGGTGACGCTGCGCGATCAGGTGGTCCGCCTGACGGTGGACGCCACGGAGCGCATTCTGCGCCAGAAGCTCGATGAGAAGACCGACCGGCGCCTCGTGGAGGAGACGCTGGACGAGCTGGAGCGCCCCGCGGTCCGCTAGACGGCGCCATTGATGGCGTACGATCCGATCGCGGCACGCTACGCGGGAGCACTCTTTCACATCGTCCAGCGCGACGGCGGGCTGGAGTTAGTGCTGGAGCAACTGCACAGCATGCGGCGGCTCCTCCAAGACACTCCGGCGCTGTCGCGGCTGATGCGGCATCCGCAGGTCCCGGTCGCCGAGAAGGTCGCCCTCCTGGATCGGGTCGCGCGGCCGGCCTGGTCGGCGCCGGTGCGCGCGTTCGTCCAGATGGTGCTCGCTGCGGGTCGGGCCGAGTGGCTGCCGGAGATGGTCGAGGCCTTTCAGGCCGCCGCCGACAACGCCCAGGGGCGGATGCGGGCCATCGTGCGCTCGGCGCGTCCGCTCTCGTCGTCGGCGCGGGAGCGACTGCGCCGCGCCTTGGAGCGGCAGGAAGGCCGGACGGTGGAGCTGGACCTCGAGGAGGCGCCGGAGCTGATTGGCGGCTTTCAGGTCTCTGTGGGGCATCGGCGGCTGGACGCCTCGGTGCAGCGTCACGTGGCCGAGCTGCGGGAGCGGCTGATGACCGTGCGGGTGCACTAATGCGAGCCGACAACGTCAGGCGGTGCTGGGTTGAGGGTTCTGGGCTCTGGGCACGTGCTCCGAACCCAGACCCCCGAACCCCGAACGTCTTTTGAAATGGCGCGACTGCGTCCGGAAGAGGTCTCGTTGGCGCTGCAGCAGGAGCTGGAGCGGTATCGCACCCAGGTCCAGCTCGACTCCATCGGGCACGTCATCCAGGTGGGCGACGGCATCGCCCGCCTCTACGGGCTGGATGACGCGATGGCTGGGGAGCTGCTGGAGTTCCCCGGGCGGACGATGGGGATGGCGCTCAACCTCGAAGAGCACCACGTCGGGGCGGTCATCCTGGGCTCCGACGCGCCCATCAAGGACGGGGACGTCGTGAAGCGCACCGGGCGCATCGTCTCCGTGCCGGTAGGCTCGGCGCTGCTCGGGCGGGTCGTGGACGCCCTGGGACGCCCGCGCGACGGCAAGGGGCCCATCGTGACGGACCGCGCCCGCCCGGTGGAGGCGAGGGCGCCCAACGTGGTCCAGCGCCAGCCGGTCAAGGAGCCGGTGCAGACGGGGATCAAGGCGATCGACGGCATGATCCCCATCGGCCGCGGCCAGCGAGAGCTCATCCTCGGCGACCGGCAGATCGGCAAGACGGCGATTCTCGTCGATACCATCCTCA
>CAYJWO010000005.1:0-15080 GCA_964373825.1 uncultured Planctomycetales bacterium | reverse complement strand
GGACCTCGCCGACCATCATGACGTCCGGGTCGTGCCGCAGCATGTTGCGCAGCCCCTCCATGAAGGTGAAGCCCAGCTTCGGCGCCACGGGGATCTGTGTCGCACCCTTCAGCTCATACTCGATCGGGTTCTCGATGGTGATGATCTTTCGGTCCGGCGTGTTGAGGTGCGACAGCGACGCGTAGAGCGTCGTCGTCTTCCCGGATCCCGTCGGCCCGGTGACGAAGATGATCCCGTGCGGCTTGGTGATCAGCTCCGTGAGGATCGCCAGCTGCTCCGGGGACATGCCGAGGCTGTCGAGGCTGAAGAGCATCTTCACCGGCAGCAGGCGCAGCACCAGGTTCTCCCCGTAGAGCGACGGCATGATGGAGACGCGCAGCTCCAGCTCCTCGGAGCCGACCATCACCTTAATGCGCCCGTCCTGGGGGAGGCGTTTCTCCACGATATCCATGCTCGCCATGACCTTAATCCGCGAAATGATCGCCTGGTGGAGCCGGCGGATCTCATCCGGCACCGGCACGGCGTAGAGCAGGCCGTCCACCCGGTAGCGGATGCGCAGCTCGTCGCGGAACGGTTCGATGTGGACGTCCGAGGCCCGGGCTTTGTAGGCCTCGAGCAGCAGCTGGTTCACGAGCCGGATGACCGAGGCATCCTCGACCATGCGCTCCAGGTCCGTCGTCGACTCCTCCACCGCCATCGATGGCCGCGCCACCTCCCCGGGGCCGACCCCGTTCTCCTGCGCCGCGGCGTCCAGGATCTCCCCGATCGTCTCCGCCCCCACGCCGTAGTGGCGCCGGATCGCGTCCTCGATCTCCGCGTTGGTGGAGAGAATGATGTCCGCCTCGAGCCCGTAGTGGACTTTCAGGTCGTTGATCGGCCGCACCTGCAGCGGGTCGGACATGGCGAGCGTCACGGTCTTGCCCGACAACCGCACCGGCATGCACCGGTAGTGCCAGGCGAACCGGACCGGCACCCGCTTGAGCGCCTTGTCGTCGACGGGCACGTCCTTCAGGCTGACAACGGGCAGCTGGAGGTGTGTGGCCAGCCCGTCGAGCAGCTGCCGCTCGCTGAGGTACCCCAGGCGGACGAGGGTCTTGCCGAGCAGGTCCCCCGTCTTCTTCTGCTCCAGCAGCGCATGCTCAAGCGCCTGCGCGCTGATGAGCTTCTTCTCCACCAGGATCTCGCCCAGCCGTCGTGTCACCATGGATCACCTCGCATTCGGCGCCGCGCTGAAGGCCCCCGGCAGCGCCCCGATGAGATACAGGTGTTCCTCCGGCCGGTCGTCCCATCGGCCGGCGAGAATGGTCTCGCATCCGGCGAGCGTCTCCGCCAGCGGGACGTAGGCGCCGGGGCGTCCGGTGTACCGGACCGCCGTGGCGAACGGCTGCGTCAGGAAATTCTGCAGCCGGCGCGCCCGCGCGAAGAGGACCTGGTCCGCCCGCGGCAGCTCGTCGATGCCGACGACCGCCACGATCCGCCTCAACTGTTCGTACCGTTTCAGGAGGGCGAGGCTGTCCTGCGCGACCGTGTAGTGCCGCCGGCCGACGATGCGCTCGTCCAAGTGCGACGTTGAGGACAGCAGCGGGTCGATCGCCGGATAGAGGCCCTGCTGCACGCGCTCGCGGGACAGCACGATGACCTGGTCGAGGTAGCTGGCGATGCAGACGACCGCCGGATCGGTCAGGTCGTCCGACGGCACGTAGACCGCCTCGATCGCCGTGATCGCGGCCCCCAACCGGGTCGTGATCCGCTCCTGGAAGCTGGAGACTTCCGCGGCCATGGTCGGCTGGTAGCCGGTTTCGGAGGGGATGCGCCCCAGGAGGGCCGAGAGCTCCGCGCCCGCCTGCACAAACCGGAAGACGGAATCGATAAAGAGCAGGACGTCCTTGCCTTCGCGCAGGAACTCTTCCGCCAGCGTCACGCCCGCGAAGGCGGCGTTGAACCGCTGTCCGGGGGCCGCGTCCATCTGCCCGAAGACGAGCGCCACCTGGTCGAGGAGCCCCTGCGCGGTCAGCTCGCGGAGGAGCTCGTTGCCCTCGCGGAGGCGCTCGCCGACGCCGGCGAACACGCACGCACCGCTCGCGTGCGTCACGACGTTGTGGATGAGCTCCAGCGTCAGCAGGCTCTTGCCCAGGGCCGCCCCTCCCAACAGGCCGGTCTTCGATCCCTTGAGGAGCGGGAGAAACAGGTCGATCATCTTGATGCCGGTCTCCATGACCTCCACCGCCGCCCCGTTGGTCAGCGTGGGGCGATGCGCCGACGGCGGCGGGTGGATCGGCCGGTGCCGGTCGGCCGTCGCGAGCGGGTTGCCATCAATCGGGTCGCCCAGGGCGTCCACGACCCGGCCGAGCGCGCCGGCCCCCACGGGCAGCTCCGCCGGGCGGCCGAGTGCCTGCACCGGGCTGTGACGCCGCAGGTCCATCGTGGGGCCCAGTGCGATCGCCCGCACGCGCGTGGCGGCCACGTGGTCGACGACCTCGAACAGCACCGACCGCCCGTCCAGCGCGGTCGCCGCCAGCAGCTCCCGCAGCCCCGGCAGCGGTATCCCGGGCGGGAACGTCACGTCCCCGACCGGCCCCTGCAGTGAGATCAGGACGCCGTCGGCGCTCATGGCACCCTCCGGGTGGCCGCCTGCGCGGCGACCCGCTGCACCAGGCTGCCCTCGCGGACCATTCCGTCGATGCGCTCGTGGAGCGCCTTGAACACGGCGTACCGCAGCCGCTGCTGCTGCTTGAGGAGCTCTTGGCGCGAGGATTCGATGTGGAGCGCTCGCGCGGCGTACTCCGCCCGACGGGCCGACCAGAACACGTCGAGGAGCCGGTGCGCCACCCACAGCGAGGCGGCGCGCGCCATCACGCGATCGAGCGATGGCTCGATCAGCACCGGAACCGCGGGCTCGCCGGATGAGCCGACGGGTAGCGGCAGCAGCGGCTCCGCGATGATCTCCTGCCGCGTCATCGAGCGAAACCGGCCGGCGACGATCCGCGCGGCCTGCCAGCCTTCACGGCGGTAGGCGGACAGCAGCTCGCGGCCCACCCGCTCCAGCACAGCCTCCGCCTCACCGTCCGATGGGACGGGGAGCACCCGCGAGGGGCGAGCGGTCGCCGGCAGCAGGCGCGCCCCGCGCTGGCCGATGAGCCACCAGGTCGTGGGCGCGACGGCGTGGGCCAGGGCTTGGCGCACGGTGTCCGACTGCAGCGGTCCGACGAACCCTTCGTCGGACGTGATGAGCAGCACGAGGCTCCCGCGATGGCCCGGCCGCCCCAACGGGTGCGCGCCGGCCTCCGGAGGGAGACAGGGGAACACGTCCTGCCGCAGGACCTCGGCGACCGATGGGAGCGGCCCGAGGTGTCCCTCCAGGCGCTGCAGCTGGGTGACCGCCACCTGCTGCATCACGTCCAGCAGCTCGCGAAACTCCGCGAGGAACCGCAGGTTATCGTGCAGGGGCTTCGCCGAGCGCATCGCGCGAGGGCTCCTTGGTCAGGAACGGGGTGAGCACGTCGGCCAATACCGCATCCAGGCGCGCCCGCAGCAGCGGGGTGACGGCGTCGTGAGCGGCCAGCTCGGCTGCCACCTCCGGCGGCAGGCGATCGAACAGGTCGGTCCGGCACACGTCGAGCCCTCGGGCGTCGAGGCGCTCGAGCCACCCGGCCTGCAGCGCGTAGAAGAGCAGGCTCTGGGCCGCCAGCGGCATGGAGGTATGCGCCGGCTGGACCATGAGCTGCCGCAGGAGCTGCCCTCGGTGGAGCCGCCGCTGCGTGTCGTCCGACAGGGCGGCGCTGAAGCGGCTCAGCCGCAGCAGCTCCTGGTGCTGCACGAGCTCCAGCCGCAAGGGGCTGGCGACGGCCCGGAGGAGCGGGGACTGCACGTGGTGGCCGATCCGCGAGACGGACAGCCCGGCATCGATCGCCGGCTTCATCCCCTCGTAGAACAGCTCGCTGGAGAGGTAGAGCTGGCCGTCCGTCATCGAGATGAGGTTGGAGCAGATGAAGCCGGTCACGTCGCCTTGCTGCGTTTCGCAGATGGGCAGGAACGTCATGGACCCCCCGCCGCGCGAAGGGCTCAGCTGCGCGGCCCGCTCCATGAGCTGGCTGTGCATGTAGAACATGTCGCCCGGATACGCCTCGCGGCCGGGCGGGCGCTCGAGCAGCAGCGATAGCTGCCGGTACGCCCATGCGTGCTTCGTGAGGTCATCGAAGACGACGAGGACGTCCCGCCCCTGGGCCATGAAGTGCTCGCCCAGTGCTGCCGCCGCGTAGGGTGCTAAGAACTGCTCGCTCGCCTCCTGCGCGGCGGTGGCCGCCACGACGATCATCTGCGACCGCACCCCGCCCGCCTCCAGGCGCTCCAGCGTGTGTTGCAGTTTGTGGTGCGGCTGGCCGATCAGGCAGTAGATGCTCACGACGTCCTGGCCGCATTGGCTTAGCATCGCGGTGACCGCCAGGGCGGTTTTGCCAGTCATGCGGTCGCCGATGATGAGCTCGCGCTGCCCCCGGCCGACGGGGATCATCGTGTCGATCGCGCGCGTGCCCGTGCACAGCTGCCGGCTGATGGGTTCCCGGTCCTGAATGCCGGGGGCCGGACCGAACAGCGGCCGTTCGGCCTCGATGATCGGCAGCGGCTCGCCGTCCAGCGGCTGCCCGAGCGGGGAGAGGGCGCGGCCCAGCCATCCCGTGCCCACCGGCAGGCGCAGCGGCTGCTGGCGAACTTCCACCGTCTGGCCGACCGCCAGGTCAATCGGGGGCCCCAGCGTCACCGCCATGACATGGGTCTCGGTGAACCCGACGACCCAGCCCTGCGTGCGCGGCGTCAGATCGAGGACCTGCCCCAACGCGCAGGACGGCAGACCCGTCAGGGTGACCACCCCGCGCGTGATCTCCGTGATCGTTCCGCGTTCGCGGATATCCACCATCGATGGCATCATCCCACCACCTGCTGTCGGTGGCTCGCGCGTTGCAACCGATTCATCAGGCTGTTATCGACCACCGTGCTTCCCAGCCGCACCAGACCGCCGGCGATGAGCTGCTCGTCCTGCGTCGCGCGGACCGGCGTGGCCGCGCCGAACTTCTCGGCCACCCACCGGCGCAGTGCCGCGTCCACCGTCTCGGCCAGGGCGCGCGCCGTCACCACTTCGACTCGTTCGACGCTGGACGGATGCGGCAGCACGGCGAGCTCCTTGAGCGTGTCCACCAGCTCGCGGAGCATCCGTTCATGGAGTGCGGCCAGCTCCTCGGGCGCCAGGAGACGGCGCAGCGACTCGCCCGCCCCGCGGATGGCCTGGCCGTTGAGCTCCTTGGCGACCTCGACGCGCCACTGGGCTTTGAGCTGCTCGGCCTCCAAAAGGAGTGCCCGCGCCCGGCGCTTGACCTCCTCGAGGGCGGCGTGCTGGATAGTCGCCGCTTGGTCTTTCGCCTGTTGGAGCAGGCGCTGCGCTTCCTGCTCCGCCGCCTTCAATCTGGCCTGGTCTTCCTGCTCCAATTGATGGAGGCGACGCTCCAAGACCGCCGCCTGCTCCTGCAGCGCCTGCTCCTGCTGGGTCACGCGCCGCAGCGCGTGGGTGAGATCCCGGGCGAAGACGCCCCGCGTCCAAAGGATCGCCGCCCCGACGACCATGACCAGCAAGAGTCCGAGCGCGAAGAATTCCATTGGCTATCCCGCCACGATGATCACCGTGTTGCCGCCGACCTTGGCCACTCCGCCGCAGATCGGCACCCGGGTGTCGTCGATCTGCACGGTGCCCCGCCCGAGGGCGCAGACGAGCGGCGCGTGCCACTCCAGGATGGAGAGTTCCCCCGCATCCGAGGGGAGGACGACGGTCGTCGCCTCGCCGCGGAACACCGATTCACGACCGCGGTAGCACGTCACGCGCAGCATGGCCGCCTCCCTCCGGGATGTTGGTGCGCGACTGGATGAACGAGTGGAGATCGTCCGGACGCACCAGCCAGCCGCCGATCTTGGTGGCCCGGATCTTCCGGTCTCGGATGAGCTGACGGACCCGCTCCTCGGTCAGGCGCAGGGACTTCGCCACGTCGCCCACCGTCAGCCACTGCCACTCCGGCATTCCGTTTGTGTCGTTTCGCGTCATGTCGCACCGGGGGGACTTTTTTCGCACCGTGAAGACAAAAAAAGAGCCCATCCGTCCTGGAGGGCTCGCGGCGGGGGTCAGACCCGCGTCTGACCCTGCCGAATGCGGCAGCTCGGCGATCCTCGCCGAGATCAGATATCGACTTCGATATCTGCTATCGGTCGCGGACCCGTAGCTTTGCGCCCTATCCTCACGAATAGTTTGCCGTGATCGCTTGGTGCAGGTTGTCAAACGACGTGCCTACGCTCCCGAAGTATGCCTGACGCGTGAGAAACCCGTCAAGCCGCGCGGGTGACGGTCCGGTAGAGGAGGTGGCTGAGCCACCCGATGAGCGGCGGGAACCCCATGGAGGCGACAAAGCGGACGCAGGCGACCTGCGGACCGAGAATCGGCAGCTCCCAAACCAGCCACCGGTTGAGCCCGATGAGCGCCCACGCGGCGATGTACGCGCTCACGGGGCCGATGGCCGCACCTTTCGCCAGGAAGGACGCGAGGATGGGAAAGTGCGTGAAGGGTCCACCCGGCGTCAGCATGCCGGCCACCGTCCCAACGAGCAGCCCCGGCAGCCCGGAGCCTTCGCCCATCCAGCGGCTGATGAGCTCCTGCGGGATCAGCACGTGCAGGAATCCCGCCAGCGCAACGCCCAGCACGAGATTCGGCAGCACGCTCGCGAACAGGCGCGACCCGCTCGTGAGGGCCTGGCCGACGCGCGGCCAACCACCGTCACGCCATGCGAGCACCGCGCACGCGATGACAAGGCCGCCGATGACCAGCCAAGAACGCCACATCGACTGGAGGGGTGGGGCAATTGGCTCGGTCATCACGTGGAGGGTTTCGGCGGTTCGACCAGCCGGCGGACTTCGCCGACGAGATCCGCGGGGCCGACGAACTTGGCGGCGATACGCCCGTCGCGTCCGATGAGATAGGTCACGGGGATGCCCTCGACGCCGTAGCGGTTGGCGAGTGCCGCGGAGGCCGCGGCGTCCGGGATGACGGGATACGGCAGGCGCTGCTGCTGCACGAAGGCGCGCAAGGCCTGTAGATCCTCGTCCACGCTGACGGCGAGCACCACGACGTCATCCGCCGTCCACGCCTGCGCGAGGCGCTTCAGCTTGGGGACTTCGCCGCGGCAGTAGGGGCACCACGTCGCCCAGAAGTGGACGAGGACGACGCGCTGCCGATACTGGGAGAGGCTATGCCGTCGGCCCGAGAGGTCGGCGGCGTTGAGCGCCGGGGGCGATTGCCCGACGGTTGGTGTCTTCCACTGGGTCGATTCGAGCGGCGCCGACGGCCACAGGACCGCCGCGGCGATCAGCGCGAGGACCGCGCGCGCCGGCTTCATGCGGGAGCGATCGGCGCAGAACCCTCCGCCGCCCGGAACAGGCACAGGCTCGCCGTGTAGCCGTGGAGGAAGTTGATACCGCCAACCGGCCCGATCTCCCCGTTGCAGAAGAACCCCCCTAAGGGGAAGCGGCCGTTCACCGTCTGGATGGTGCGTGCATCGTGGTGGGCGACGCCGTAGAGCGCCTTGCCCCGGCCGAGGCAGTTGAACAACAGCGCCCCGGCCGGCGGGCTCGCCCCAGCGACTTGCCCGCCGCGGACGAGCAGCTTGCGCAGCTCCTCCCGGGACGTGTGCGCGTCCCGCAGGTGGAACTGGACGGTCTGGCCGACCTCCGCGCGATCCGACATGGCCAGCGCCCCCGTGGCCGGATCCAAGCCCACGAGGTGGCGAATGAGGAAGTCGCCCGGAGCGAACCGGTGCCGCATCTCGTCGATCACGACCCCGATGAACAGCGCGCCCTGCTGCGCGAGGATGCGGTCGTCAGGCTTCAGCGCCGTGAGCACCTCGTGGAGAACCGCCAAGGCCCCGCGGCCTCCCAGCTGCTCGATGGCGTTCCCGTCGGCCTTGGTCACGACGTACGACCGCCCGACGGGGCGGCACCCCTGGGAGACGATCGCGTCAATCGCGACGTTGCCCGTCAGCGCCAACCCCACCGCCCCCTCATGCAGCACGTCCTGGCCGCTGAAGAGCGCGTGCTCCCCCGCGGCGTTGCCGCCGCTGACCAGCCCTCCCATGACCGGCCGATGCGGGTAGGTCGCGTTGAGCTCCTGCAGGAGCTTGGCTGGATCGCAGGTGTAGGGATCGGCGAAGAGGAGAAAGCTGGGGGCGGTGTTCGGTGCGGCTCCGGTCGTGTCGATCCAGAAGCCGCCGGGGCCGGAGAGCTCCAGCGCATCCGAGCCCACCGCAAACGGGTGCAGCCGAACCCCCGGCAAGTGGGCGCCGACGATCGAGAGGGCTGGCACCCACTCGAGCTCTTGATCGCCGCCGATCACCCCGCCCGCGCTGCAGCCGATGAGTGCCTCGGGCTGTAGCCGAGCGTGGATGTCGCCGAGCAGGGTCGACCAATCGGCCCGGTAGACCGAAGAGACGAAGAGGAATGCGGCGTGGCAGGGGGCCCCGGCGAGCTGCTCGAGGACATGCTGGCAGGCGGCTTCGGCGGCGACGCGGGCGTTCACCGAATCGCTCAGCCCGGCCGCGAAGCGCATGCCGGTTCGGGCGTCTCGGGTCGTCTCACGGTGGAGCCGCGTCGTCTCGCTCACAGGCCCAAGCTTAAACGTCCCCGTCGGGCTTGTCAATGCGGACGGACGCAGCGGAGGCCCTGGTATACAATGGACACGCGCATGTCCGACGCTCCGCTCCACGCGTTCACCTATGACTCGTTCCAGCAGCAGGCGATCGACGCGATCGACCGAGAGCAGTCGCTGTTCGTCGCCGCACCCACCGGGGCCGGCAAGACGGTGCTGGCCGACTACGTGATCGAGCGCGCGCTCCAACGCCGGCAGCGCGTGATCTACACCGCCCCCATCAAGGCGCTCAGCAACCAGAAGTACCGGGACTTCAGCGCCCGCCATGGCGAGCACGTCGGGATCCTCACCGGCGACGTGACGATCCATCCCCGGGCACCGCTCGTCATCATGACGACGGAGATCTACCGCAACACCCTCCTTGAGGATCCCACGCAGGTCGCGCCCTACGCCTGGATCATCTTCGATGAGATCCACTACCTCGATGACGCGGAGCGCGGCACCGTGTGGGAAGAGGCGATGCTGCTGAGCCCCCCGCACATCCGCCTGCTGTGCCTGAGTGCGACGATCCCCAATGTGCAGGAGCTGGCTGCTTGGATCCGCGAGGCCCACCGGCGTCCGGTCGAGGTCGTGGAGTCGCCGACGCGCCCGGTGCCGCTGACGTTCCAGTTCCAATGCCGGAACCGTATCCTCGCGACCCCAGACGCCTTGAAGGCGGAGGGCTACCACGGGCAGGAAGGTCCGGTGCGCCGGCCGCGGTTCCACCGCCCGCTGCGACGGTCCGGACGATTCCATCGGGAGGAGACGGACGCTCCGCATCCCAACCGGCTCGATCGGCTCGTGCGCCACCTGCATGACACCGACCGGCTCCCCGGCATCCTCTTTACGTTCGGGCGCCGGCGCACCGAGGAGCTCGCCTGGGAGGCGTCCGGCTTGTCGCTGGTGACCCCGGAGGAGGCCCAAGCGCTGCAGACGATGTATGACACGCTGTGCGAACGGTTCCAGGTGACCCACGACGCGACCGCGCAAGCGCTCCGCCGTCTGGTCATCAAGGGCGTCGCCTACCACCATGCGGGGATGCTCCCCACGGTGAAGGAGGTCATCGAACGGTGCTTCACCAGCCGGCAGCTGAAGCTCATCGTCACCACGGAAACGTTCGCCCTCGGCATCAACATGCCGGCGCGCAGCGTCGTCCTCGACGCCCTGCAGAAACGCTCGGCCGCCGGCTACACCCTGCTGCGCCGCCGCGAGTTCCTCCAGATGGCGGGCCGGGCGGGCCGGCGGGGGATGGACACGGAGGGGTCCGTCTACCTGCGCATCAACCCGGCGCACGTGAGCTTCTCCGACGTGCTCCACCTGCTACGGGGCCAGTCGGAACCGGTGCACAGCCGGCTCAACACCGCGTACGCGACCCTGCTCAACCTCTATCGTCATCACGGTCCGGCGCTCGTGGAGCTCTTCCCCCGGACGCTGTACTACTTCCAGACGACCGGCGCTCGCCGGGCCGCCGGCTTGGAGCTGATCCAGCGCAAGCTCGCCCTGCTGGAACAGCTCGGGTACTTGGCGGGCACCCGGCTGACCCGCAAGGGCCAGTTCGCGGCGTGGCTCTTCGGCTACGAACTGCTGCTGACGGAGCTGCAGACCGCCGGCCATCTCGCGACGCTTGACCCGATCGCCCTCGCCATGCTGATCACGGCGATCGTGTACGAGCCGCGCCCGGGCCTCGCACCGCCTCGGCCCCATCGCCTCGCAAAGCGGCTAGCACGGCTCTGCGAGGAGCCGATAACGCGCATCCATCGCGCGGAAGCCAAATTCCAGCTCGTCCCGAAGACCAAGACGCCGGCGTTCGGCCTGTCGTTCGCTCTCGAGGCGTGGATGCAGCGGACGCCGTTCGCCCGCCTGACGCGCCTGTGCGAAGCGGATGAAGGGGAGATCGTCCGCTACTTTCGGATGGCGGTCCAGTTGCTGCGGCAGCTAAGCGACTTGCCGGCGGCCGAGCCGCGCTTGCGCGCGACCGCGGCGTCGGCGCGCGAGCGGATCAACCGGGACGTCATCGATGCGGAAGCGCAGCTGCGGTTGGGATAACGACGCATTGCGGATTTCGGATTGCCGATTGCGAATTGGCATTGCGAGCTCAATCCGCAATTCGCAATCCGCAATTCGCCATAGCGTGGGCCTGTGTGTTTTTGGCTTGTCGCTTTCGGCGGGGTGCGCGACGCCGTCGTATGCGGTCCGGCCAACGCCGGTTCCGGTCGAGTCGTCAGACGTGGTGCGGATCGAGCGGGCGATCAGCGCGCAGCAAGCCCAGCGCTTCGAGCGCTCGGGTGCTCGCCCCCTGGGGCTGGGGGAGTCGCCCCATGGGTTTCCGGTCCAGCAGATTCTGGACCGCTTGCGGCAAGTGAGCGAGCGTCCCGGACTGCCGTATCGGGCGCACCTCTACGAGGATGACGACCCCAATGCCGCCGCCCTCGCGGATGGCCGCGTCTACGTCAGCACCGGCATGCTGGCGTACCTGGCGTCACGCGGCGGCTCGCCTGATGAGCTCGCCAGCGTCCTGGCGCACGAGCTCGCGCACACCGTGGCCCAACATCTTGTGAAGCGCTACCAGCTCATCCAGCAGCAGCAACTACTGCTCGCGGTCGTCTCGGCGGGAGCGGCGGCCGCCACGCGCGGGGCGTCGGCCGGAGTCGCCCAGGCGGGACAGCTGGCGACGAACGTCGCCGGGCTCCTGAGCGACGTGGCCACCAGCGGGTACAGCCAGGACCAGGAGCTCGAGGCGGACCAGGTGGGCATCCGGTACGTCATCCGCGCCGGCTACGACCCCACCGCCGCCCCGCGCCTGCTGCGCGATTTTGCCAGGTTCGACGTCCCCTGGCCGTTTCTGCGAACGCACCCGTACTCCACGCGCCGGGTTGAAGACCTCGAGCGCTATCGACGCGAGTCTGGCGAGACGCCGCCGCCCGCACTACCGCAGAGCCCATCGCCGCCGTCGCCGGCCATGGAGGATCGCCTGCGCCACCTGCAGGAGATCCAGCGGGGATACCCGAGCGGTTCGGTGAGCTGGGAGAATTTGCAGCGCCAGATCGATGCCCTAATCGGGGACAGCCACTAATTACAATTCGTGTGAACGGTAATTAGTGGCTGTCCCCGATTGGACGCGATCGGTGTTTTCGAATCGAGCGGGTGACGGCAAGACCAATCGCCGCCGCCAACAGGCACGGCACGGCGAGCAGCAGCCCGATGCTCAGCGCGTACCCCTTCGCGGCGCTCAGCTTCTGGACGAGTTGGCCGGGGTCAAACAGCGCCTCTTTGCATCCCGGGCACGCGTGGGAGAAACCAGGCAAAAGGAAAAAGGCAAAAGGCAAAACCACAACCCAAAAGCCAAAAGTGTTGCCACGCTGCCACGGATGACACTTGTGGGTTTTGCCTTGTGGTTTTGACTTTTCCCTTTTACCTTCTTCCTTCTGCATGGTTCACCAGTGGTACAACATCCGGTATACGATGATGCCGCTCACCGACACGTACAGCCACAGCGGTACGGTGATGCGCGCCCAGACGACGTGCCGGTCGAATCGCCGTTGCGCCGCGAGGATAAGCGTACGAGCGACGAGCGGGACGATGGCCACCGCCAGGACGGTGTGCGTCACGAGAATCGTGAAGTACACGGGCCGGATCCATCCCTCCCCCAGAAACCGCACCGAGCCGACCCGCGCGTGGTAGGCAAGGTACGAGGCCAGGAACGCCGTGGACACCGCGCACGCCCCCAGCATGCAGGCGATGTGCACCCGCAATGATCCCGCCCGAATCCCGATCAGCCCCGTGAGGACGAGCGCGGCGCTCGTCGCGTTGAGCAGCGCGTTGACGGCCGGCGCGTCCCACCCGCTCATCGCTTACCGGACGCGATCTGCGACGAGCAGCAGCAGCAGCAATGGCAGATAGGCCACGGAGGCCAGGAAGAGGCGCCGACACGCCGGCGCCGAGCGCTGCAGTGCCGCCAGCACGACGTACCCCAACAGCACCACGCTGAACGCCAGCGCCCCATAGCCATACCACCGTCCCGCCAACCCCAGGCATGCCGGCAGGAGGCTGACCGGCACCAGGACGAGCCCGTAGCCAACCATCTGGCGCGCCGTCACCGCCTCGCCCCACGGCAGCAACGGGAGCATCCGGAACCCGCCCCGAGCGTAATCGGCGCGATAGAGCTCAGCGATCGCCAGGAAGTGCGGCAGCTGCCAGACGAACAGGATGAGGAACAGCGCCCACGCGCCGGGAGCCAGCGCCCCTTGGGCTGCCGCCCAGCCGATCATCGGCGGCAAGGCACCCGGGATCGCACCGACGAGCGTGCACAGCGAGGTGGTGCGCTTCAAGGGGGTGTAGACGGCGATGTAGCTCAGCAAGCTCGCGGCGGCCAAGGCCGCCGCGAGGCCGTTGACCGTGAGGGCGAGTGCCGCGAGCCCGACGAGGCTGATCCCGATGCCAAACCAGAGCGCCTGGGCGGGCCGCAGGCGGCCGGACGGCAGCGGGCGGGACTTCGTGCGATCCATCCGACCATCGGCGTCTCGCTCCATCCACTGGTTCAGCGCGTTGGCTCCTCCGGCGACGAGCGCGGTCCCCAGCAGAACAAGACTCAAGCGCCACAGCCAGCGCTCGGTGGGGCCGGCCGTGCAGAACCCGATCGCGGTCGTCAGGAGGACGAGCCCCGTCACACGCGGCTTGGTCAGCTCCAGGAGCGACGTGAACGGTGCGCGCGCGGCGGGATCCGTGCGACGGCGCAGCTCCCACGCCAGCATCACCGCCTGGGCCAGGAACAGCGCACCAACCGCGACATGCGCCGTGCGCAGGAGGACTATCGACCGCTGGACCCACACCAAGCCTCCGAGGATCAATTGGAGTGCCAGGAGGGCGGCCACACGCCAGGCGGACGCGCGCAAGGAGGAGCCGACCGCTCCCAGGCGCGCGAGCCAACGGCCCAGCCACACCGTCAGCACCGCCAGGCTCAGCGCTCCGGCGAGGTGCATGGGCACGGCATGGCCCGTGTGCCGGATCACCGCCCCCAGGAGGAGCTGTCCGGCCGCGAGCACTGCGACACCGCCACCGAGGAGACGAAGCGTCGCGGCCTGCGGCGCCTCCAAGGCCGTCGGAGCCTCCACCCACGCGGGCGCGGTCGACCGGGCGATCATGACGACGAGGCAGAACACCGCCTGCCCCAGACAGGCGTGCGCGATGGAGATGGACGGTGGCAGCAACAGGAGCACCGTCAGCCCGCCGAGGAGTATTTGCAGCACCACGGCGCCGAGTGCTCCGGCGCTGAGCCACCGCACCCAGCCGCGCGACTCCACCCGCCACACCCAGACGGCGAGGCCGAGGATCAGGAGGCCGACACCTGCCGCGATCATCCGGTGACCGTGCTCATAGAGGATGCCGCCGACCATGGGAGGAAACCACGTGCCGTAGGACAGCGGCCAGTCCGGCACCGCCAGCCCTGAGTCGGTGGAGGTCACCAGCCCCCCCGCGATGAGCAGCAGCCACGTGGCCGCAGCGGTCAGGATTGCATAGCGCTGGAGGGCTGAGGCGGATTGCGGAGATCGGCTCATGTTCTGTGCGCGCCCACACCAGGGGCGCTTGCGGCGGTCGTGGGACTAGGGCGCGCTGGCCACGTGCTGCGGGAGCCAGTCCTGCGCGTGGCCTGGCACGCTGTACTCGTACGGCCCACGGTAGACGGCCGGGGTCGCCGCAAAGTTGCCGTGCGGCGGCGGCGAGGCGGTCGCCCACTCCAGGGTCGTCGCCTGCCAGGGGTTGTTCCCGGCGGGCTTGCCGCGGAAGAGGCTCCAGAAGAAATTCGCGATGAACAGCAGCTGGACGCCGAGGAGACAGAACGCCGAGACGCTCATCATGCGGTTCAGGGGGCCGACGTGGGCGAGGAACCCGTACTGCGTGTAGTCGTAGATCCGGCGGGGCATCCCGGCGATCCCGAGGTTGAACATGGGGAACATGACGGCGTTGAAGAAGATGAACGTGAGGATCGCATGCAGCCGGCCCAGCGGTTCATTGAGCCGCCGGCCGAACATCTTCGGGAACCAGAAGGTGATGCCGGCGAAGATCCCAAAGAGGCTGCCCCCGAAGAGCACGTAGTGGAGGTGACCGACGACGAAGTACGTGTCGTGCACATAGAGGTCCACGGCGTTCGTCGCCAGGAAGATCCCGGTGAGCCCCCCGATGACGAACATGGACACGAAGGCGAGCGCGTGGAGCATCGGGGTCGAAAACTGGATCGATCCGCGCCAGAGTGTGCCGAGCCAGTTGAACGTCTTGATCGCCGAGGGCACCGCGATCGTCTTATTGGTCAGGATTAATCTTGTACCTAGTGTGTGGTTCATTCAGCTTTCGAACATGTGTTGCGCTTACTATA
>CAYJWO010000004.1:0-15225 GCA_964373825.1 uncultured Planctomycetales bacterium | reverse complement strand
GAGCCGAAACGCACCTGTGCTGGCGGCAGCGCCATCTCTCGCTGAACCCCGGCAAGCGTCGAGGGGATCGCCGGCTGCGCGCGATGCATCAGCCGCAGTGCCTCATCGGCGAGTACCGCACCCAACCGGACGGCCGGTTCGAACCCCCCGCCCTGCTTCACCGGGGCTTGGTCGCCCACAGCACCAGCAAAGAACAGACAGGTCGCACCCGGAAGCCGACGCTCCATCTCCTGGACGAGGACGCCAGGGTAGTCGGCGGAGAGCTCGCGATTCCAGGCCCCCAACGTCGTCGGATGCGCGGCGAACCCCACGAGCACGGCCAACGGCGTCTCATCCGCTTCCCGTGAGCACACGACCACCACGAGTTCGTCATCGATCTCTCCATGATCGTGCAGTCGATTGCGTACCCATCCTTGGAGTGGACCGGACGCGACCGCGACGCGGATGGGGACGCGTTGGGTTGAGGCCTCGACGATCGTCTCGACGATCTGAGCCGTGAGACGATCGAAGACGATCGGATCAAAGTGACCCATGGAGAGCTTCTCCAGAAAACTTGAGCCGTATCCGCCTGGGCCGGAATGGGTGTGCGTGGCGGCGACGAGCAGCTGGGTGACCCCGACTCCGCGGCGGCTCAGCCGCTCCCGCACCGCCTCGGCGAGCCGCTCATCGATGAGGAGCAGATCGCAGCTGACCAGCGCGATGGTCGTCGAGCCGCGCCGGAGGACCAGCGCGCGGACCCCCACCGGGTCGTGCACGCCCCTGGAGGCCGCGCCGCGCCGACGGCTGTAGCCGGCCAGCGGAACCCCCCGCGGCAGATCGAATGTCCCCCGCGCCACCCCGGCGAGCATCGGTTCGGGCGTGGCGAACGCTGTGCGAGGAACGAGGAGCGAGCACGCCAGCCCTGCAGCGGCGAGCGCGCACGAACGCCCAGCCGCCATGCGCTATGGTGTGGGGTGTTGCTGGAGATACGCGCGGGCCAGTGCGAGCGCCTCGTCGGCCGTCCGAAGCCGCCCCTCGGCCTGGGCCTCTTCGAGACGGTCAAGCAGGGCGCCGATCAGCGGGCCGGGAGGCAGCTGCAGCGCGGCCATCAGCCGGCGGCCGTCGACGAGGCGCGGCGGCCGGACCACCTCGGCCGCCTTGAAGAAGTAGGCGTGCAGCAGCTCCTCGGCCCGTGAGCGCTGCTGGGCCATCTGATCCAACCGGGAGGATGGCCCGCGCGTCGCCATGCGGTCGCACCACCACCCTAGGACGCACGCCGGCCCGTGGTCGCCCAGGTCCTTGTAAAACCGGTAGATCGCCCGCGGGGTGAGCTGCGGCTCGCGGCTCAGGAAGCCGGGCCGAAGATGGTGGCGCACGAGATCGCACACCATCGCCGCTTCGCGGTTGGCTAGCCGGAGCCGTGCCACAATCGCCGCCGCAAGATCCGCCCCGGCGTGCTCGTGGCCGATGAACCAGATATCGCCGTCGGGATGAATCTGCCGGCTGGACGGCTTGCCGACGTCATGGATCAGCCCGCTGAGCTTGAGGAGCGTCTTGCGCGACCGGCCCTCGACGAGCTCCTGGGCGCAGTAGGCGACCAGCGGAGCGCGCAGCGGCTCGGCGAACTCCCCGCAATCGGCAAGCAGGCGGTCCGCCTGGCGGACCGTTTCCACCTGGTGGCTCAGCACATCCAGATGGTGGACGTCTCCCTGCCGCATCCCGCGGCCCGCCCCCAGCTCCGGAATCAGGACCTCCAGCGCGCCCAGCTCGTCGAGCATGGCCACCGCATCCCCGGCGCGATCGGTGGCGAAGATCGCCAGGAGCTCCTCGCGAACGCGTTCGCCGGATACCCGGGTGAGCAACGGAGCCGCTTCGCGCAGGCGGGCCCGCATGGGCTCGTCGCCAGCGAACCCAAGCTGGGCGATGAACCGCGCCACCCGCAGGATACGGACCGGATCCTCCTGAAAGGTCTCGGCGTAGCAGATCTCCAGCCGCCCTTCGCGAAGTGCTTGCTGTCCGCCCAGCGGATCCACGACGGGCTGGGGCGAGTCAGGATGCCGCAACCAGTCGGCGAGGCTGATGGCCATCGCGTTGATGGTGACATCCCGCCGCGCGAGATCCTCCGCGAGGGTGGGCGCTCGAAAATCGCTCAGATCCAGCTCGAGACGACCCTCGCCGGCGCGGACGACGACCCGAGCGCTCCCCGCCGCGTCATCGAGCGGCACGAAGGCGCCCCCCAGATGGACGGCGAGATCCCGGGCCAAGGCGACAGCGCCGCGCGCCACGGCCAGATCCACGTTCGGCGGAACGCGCACGCGGCCAAGCCACTGGTCGCGCAGCCAGCCGCCCACGAGATACACCTGCACGCCACGCGCCTGCGCGAACGCTTGGGTCCGATGGAGTATCGCGATCACCGCGTCAGGGATGCGCGATGCCATCTTGACAATGGGAACCGGATCGGCACAATAGAGGCATCATTCGTTCCATCTCACATCATGTCGAAACGCAGCAAAGCGCACGAACTCCTCGATTTTGAAATCGCGTTCTACGAGAAGCTCCTCACCGCGTATCCCGATTTCGTCGATGCCCTCATTCCTCTGGGCGAAGCGTACACGCGCCGCGGCCACCACGACCAGGGGTTGCGCGTCGACCTGCGGCTCACCGCCCTGCGCGCGCATGATCCCGTCGTCTGGTACAACCTCGCGTGCAGCTACTCGCTCTTGAACCGTCTCGACGAGTCGCTAGACGCTTTGCGGCGATCGCTGGAGCTGGGCTACGCGGACGTCGAGTACCTGCGCAACGATCCCGACCTGGTCAATATCCGCCGTTCCCCCAAGTACCTTGAGCTGCTGGCGGCCGTGTCGTCCCGCAGGCGGCCGCTCCCGTCCCACAAGCCCAGTTAACGCCCCGCCCATCGGCCGCGCCCGGCGCGGCGCGCGTCGTCCGCCACCGCCCGGAACCGCTGCGCGTAGCGGACGTTCGGGGCGATGACCAGCGGTTCGGCCCACCCTTCCCGCAGCAGCGCTTCGCCGACCAGCGTCTCCCCGACGTACACGTGCGCCAGGAGCCGGCCGAAGCGATCCTGCGACTGTACGTCGTATTCCAGCCGCACGCGTCGTCCGTCAACAAGCCGACGGTTCGCCTCCATGGCCTCACGCGCGAACGGCTCCAGCGCTTCCACCCACCGCGCCCCGTCGCGGCGGCGGACTTCCGGGGCGTCGATTCCAAGGTAGCGCACGAGCCGGCCGTCGGAGAGCTCGATGGTGTCACCGTCGACGACACGGCGGACGGTGGCGTCGCCCGGCAGCGCCGGAAGACAACCGACGAGGAAAACAACGAGGAGCCACAGAACGCGCGTCGGCCACTCGCCCGCACGCCTGGATGGAGCGGGTTTACCGGCCAAGGGGCTTGCCGACCTTCGCCTCCAACGAGGCGACCTTTCGGAGGAGGCGACCAGGCGCAGACTGGTCCGTGCGGTCATCGATGCGGATCGTCGTCATGACGCGATCCGCGTGATGCAGCATCGCCTGGTGGCACCGTCGGGCCAAGGCCATCACCTCGTCCCACTCCCCCTCCACCGTCGTGCCCATCGGCCCGACCCGGTAGGCCAGGCCGCTGGCGTCAACGAGCTTGGCGACGTCGACGAGGAGCGGACTGAGGCTGGTGTTCGGGGTGCCGATCGGGACGATCTCCAGCTCCGCCAGCATTGGAATCCCTCCTTCCTCGACCACTATAACAACGCCGTGGGACGCCCGTCAATGCGCCGCGCAGGATGTGGCCGCGTCCGGCGGGTGACGCCGGAGGCCGGGCGCCCACGGCGCGGAGCGGACTGGGCCCCACCCGCCGCCGCAGGCGTGCGGAGGGGGATGGGAGTCCGCGAGCACCGGGGGCTGGCCGCAGGCGGCAGGACCCGCCGGACGCAACGATTACTGCGCCGCCTCCGCCGCATGGATGCGCTGGGCGATGGGCGGGTGGTCGAAGAACCACCAGACGATCCAACGGGGCGGACTTGGGTCGGCCAGGTTCAGGTCGGCCAGCCGGCGCAGGGCGCCGGCGAAGCTGGCCCCACCCGTCATCGCCACCGCGAACCGGTCCGACTGCCACTCGAACGCGCGCGAGATGGCGTTCTGGATCGGCAGCCCCGCGAGGCTCAGCAGCGTGAGCCACGCGATGAGGAGCGGCCAGCCGGCGACATCGCCGAGTCCCGCCAGACGCAAGGGCTGCGCCCACGCGTCCCAGAAGAAATCCGTCAGGGCCAACGCAACCCACGTGCCGACCGCGCTGAGGATCAGCGCCTTGGGCAGATGGCGAAACCGGTGGTGCGCCAGCTCGTGCGTGAGGACGCCTTCGATTTCATCCGCCGGAAACGCGCTCAGGAGCGTATCGGACAGGAGGATGCGTCGGCTGCGCCCCAACCCGACCAGGGCCGCGTTAGCCTTCCGGGTTTCCACCCCCAGCTCGATCCGGAAGGCATCCAGCACCGGCAAACCCACGCGACGGCATAGCGTCAAGAGGCGCTCCTTGAGCGCGCCATTCTCCAGCGGCGCCGTCTGATAGAAGAGCGGGAGGATCACGGTCGGCAACGCGCGCGTCAGCCCGACACTCACCCCCACCCATCCCAGCGTCGCCCACAACGGCCAGTGTGCGGGGGCATACCAGAACAGCCCGTAGAGCCCTTCCATGAGGACCGCGCCGAGTACCGCGCTCATCGCCGCCCGCTTGGCTTCCCGCCCCACCCACTGACGGATCGTCCCCCGCCCGAGGCCAAACCGATGCTCCAGGTAAAAGCCGGCGTACATCCGCAGCGGGAACGTCAGCGCATAGCACAGCGTCCCCAGGATCGCGAGCGAGCCGAGGAGGACCAGCGGGCGGCTCCCCACCCGGCTCGACCACCAGTCCGCCAGCGCGCGAGCCAGACCGCTGCCTGAGACCGCGAGCAGGAAGGCGAACCACACGACGAGATCCAGGAGCAGCAATCGATAGCGGAGGCGCGCGTAGGCGCGCGCGTCATCGCCCGCCGACGTCATGAACTGACGGTCATCGGCTGAGGGACCGCTCGGCGAAATGCGAGGCTCTGGGCCAGCTCGCGATGGTACGCCTCCACCTGCCCCTCCACAGCCTCGGCCGGCAACCCGCCATACCGCTGCAGCAGATCGGCGACCGTCGAGAGATGGTCCAGCCCTTGACAGGCGCTCCACGCGATGGGGGCCCGCCGCACGAGGAGATCCGCGACCGTGCAGGCAAACTCGTCGCGCAGGCCGTGGGCCAGCTCGGCCGCGACGACGTCATGGTGCGGGCAGACGCGCCGCCCCAACGCCGGCTCCTGCCGAATGAGCTCCAGCACCCGCATGGCGGACGCCCCATAGCGCGCCAGCAGCCGAACCAGGAGGTCTGGATCGAGCTGGGCGGTGATCGCCCGCCAGTGGCCGAGGGTGATCGGTCGCGGCTCCTCCTGGAGTGCGACTTGATCCGTGAGGCACCGCTCCACGCGCCAGCCGTTGGCCCGGATCAGCAGATCCACGGTCCGGCGGGCCATCGCGCGGTACGTCGTGTACTTCCCGCCCAAGACGCTCCACAGCCCCCAGCGGTCCTGCTCGATGCGGTACTCCCGCGAGGCGGCGGTGGCGGTTCCGGCGAACGCCAGGAGCGGCCGCGCCCCGGCGTACGTCGCGATGATGGTCTCCGCGTCCACGTGCGCGCCGGGCAAGATGCGGTTGACCTCGTCGAGGAGATACCCGACCTCGTCGGGGTTCGCGCGCAACGCCTCCAGGGCGCTATCCACGAGCCCCTCCGTCGTCCCGACCAGCGAAGAGTCGCCCCAGGGCAGGATGAAGAAGAGGCGGCGGTCCCTCCGCGCCTCGACGAACAACGCGTGGCGCGCCAGCCGCGGCAGGATGAGGTGGATTCCCTTCGTGGGTGCCAACCGGCGCGGGGCGTCGGAGTCGCTGAGCCGCCGCACCGCGTCCCCCCACGGGCCGGTGGCGTTGACGACCGCGGTCGCCTGGATCTCAACGGCGCCACCCCCGAGACGGTCTTCCACCATCCCGCCGCAGACGCGCCCCTTGGCCTTGAGGAATGCGGCCAGCCGCGCGTAGTTGACGCACACGGCGCCGAAGCTGGCCGCCTGCAGGACGTTGGCCAGGCACAAACGCGCGTCGTCCATCTGGCAGTCGGCGAACACCCCGGCGGCGCGCAGGCCGTCGACGCGAAGTGCTGGTTCCCGCTCGAGCGCGTGCCGGGCTGACAGCACGCGGGAGGGGGCCACTCGCCGGCCGGCCGCGAGGAGATCGTAGAGCCACAGGCCGACCCGGAGACGCCACACGGGCCGGCGGCCGGCGGGATAGACGGGCAGCAGAATCGGCAGCGCGCGGACCATGGTCGGGGCGACCGTGCGCAGCCGGTGCCGTTCCTGCAGGCTCTCGGTCACCAAGTGCAGCTGCCCCTGCTCGAGATAGCGCAGGCCGCCATGGATCAGCTTCGAGGTCTTCGAGCTGGTCCCGCCCGCGAAATCCCCCTGGTCCACGAGCGCCACCTTGAGGCCCCGCATGGCGGCGTCGCGGGCGATCCCGGCGCCCACGATCCCCCCGCCGATCACCAGCAGGTCGAAACGGGTCGTCTTCAACTGCGCGAAGAGCGTCTGCCGCACGGTGGCCATGGAGGGGTTCATCGCCGCGAGGCTCCAGTGCGCACGCGGTGGACGGCCTCCCGCCAGCCGTCGTACCAGCGATCACGCTCCGTGCCGCTCACGCGCGGATGAAAGACCCGCTGCGGCCGCCCGCCCATGCGGGCCACCTCGGCGGCCGACCACCAGCCCGTCCCGATGCCGGCGAGGAGCGCCACGCCCAACCCCGTATGCTCCACCAAGGCTGGCCGGCGCACGGGAATCCCCAGAAGATCCGCCTGAAACTGCATCAGCCAGTCGTTCTGCGCCGCCCCCCCGTCCACCTGGAGCTGTGTCAAGCGCAGGCCGCTGTCGCGCGCCATCGCGTCGACGACGTCGCGGGTCTGGTAGGCCAGCGACTCCAGCGTGGCGCGCACCAGGACGGCCCGCGTGGTCCCGCGGGTGAGCCCGACAATCGCCCCCCGCGCGCCCATGTCCCAGTACGGGGCTCCCAAGCCGACGAACGCGGGGACGACATAGACGCCGCCCGTGTCGCGGACCGATCGCGCGATCGCCGCCGTCTCGGCAGCACTCCGGATGAGCCCCAGCTGGTCGCGCAACCACTGAATCGCCGCCCCCGCGATGAAGACGCTGCCCTCCAGCGCGTACACGGACGACGAGCCGCCGCCGTACGCCAGGGTCGTCACGAGCCCGTGCCGGCTGAGCACGCAACGAGCGCCGGTATTCAGCAGGAGGAAGCAGCCAGTCCCGTACGTATTCTTCGCAGTCCCAGCGGCCAGACATCCGTGCCCGACCATCGAGGCCTGCTGATCGCCGGCGATTCCGGTAATGGGGAGACCGGACGGCAGACCCCCCCACCGCGCCGTCGTCCCAAACGGGCCGCTCGAAGGCCGCACGGACGGCAGGATGGCCATCGGCACGCCGAGCAGTCGGGCCAGCGGCGCATCCCATCGGCGCGCCCGCAGATGATAGAGGAGTGTCCGTGAGGCGTTGGTTTCGTCGGTGGCGTGGACACGCCCGCCAGTCAGGTGCCACAGCAGCCAGCTGTCCACCGTCCCGAACGCGATGGTGCCCCGCCGGGCGCGCCGGCGCAGGCCGGCCACGTGGTCCAGCAGCCACCGAATCTTCGTCCCTGAGAAGTAGGCGTCGAGCACCAGGCCGGTGGCGCGACGGACTCGCGGCTCATGCCCCGCCCGCCGCAGCCGCTCGCAGAGGTCCGCGGTCCGCCGGCACTGCCAGACGATCGCGTTGGCCGCCGCCCGCCCCGTGCGCCGATCCCAGAGCAGTGTCGTCTCGCGCTGGTTCGTGATGCCGATAGCGACGAGGCGTCGCGGGGAGACGCGAGCCCGGGCCATTACCGACTGGATGACGCGGCGCGTGCTGCGCAGAAGGTCGTCGGGTCGGTGCTCCACCCACCCGGGACGCGGGTAGTGCTGCGGAAACTCCGTATAGGCGGACGCGGTGACGCGTCCGCGGCGATCCACGAGGAGTGCTCGCGTCCCCGTCGTCCCCTGATCAATGGCGAGAATCATCAGTGTGTTGGCTCACTGGCTAACGCTCTGAGTATACCTCACCGCAAATGGTATAATGCCCCCCTCAGATGTCAGCGGCACTCCACACCCACTGCGCTCGCGAAGCGATCGCGGCGGCTCGACAGGCGGGCGCGCTCCTCGCCCGCTATGCCGGGCGGCCGGCCACCGTGAAGACGAAGCGCAGCGCCGTCGACCTCGTCACGGAGATCGACCACGCCTCCGAGCGCCTGATCGCGAAGCGTCTCGAGCGCGCCTTTCCCGCGATCGGATTTCTCGGCGAGGAGCACGGCCACCGGCGCTCCGACGCCCCAGACCAGTGGGTCGTCGATCCCCTGGACGGCACGCTGAACTTCGTCCACGGCGTGCCGCTCTTCGGGGTCTCCATCGGGCTGGTCCACCGCGGGCGGCCCGTGGTGGGCGTGGTCTACGATCCGAGCCGGAGGGAGCTGTTCGTGGCGATCCATGGGCGCGGGGCCACGCTCAATGGGCGGCGCATCCACGTCGCCCCGACCCGATCATTCGGGCACGCCCTGCTCTCCACCGGGTTTCCCGTGACCTTCCGCACGAACCCGCAGCCCTCGCTGTCGTGGTTTCAGGCGTGCCAATCCCGCACGCACGGCGTGCGCCGGCTGGGCACCACCGTGCTCAGCCTGGCCTATGTGGCGGCGGGGCGACTGGAGGGGTTCTACGAGGAGAACTTGTGGCCGTGGGACATCGCGGCCGGCATCGCCCTCGTCACCGAGGCCGGCGGCCGCGTGAGCGACTTCCGTGGACGTCCCCCGGCGCTCACGGCCGGCCGGCTCGTCGCCACCAACGGTCCGATTCACCGGCCGCTCCTGCGCGTTCTCGCCGCGTCCGTCCGCCGCGCAGCACGTTAGGCGCGCTCCAGGAACGCCAAGACCTCGACGTGGGGCGTCTGTGGGAACATGTCGAAAGCTTTCGCTGAAGAGATTCGATACCGAGGATAGTGCGTCGTCAATTCGGCGAGATCCTGCGTGAGCGACCGAGGATTGCAAGAGAGGTAAGCGAGGTGGCGAGGTCGCGCCGCAAGCAGCGCTCCCAGCGCCGACGGATGGAGCCCTGCGCGCGGCGGATCGACGACCACGATGTCCGGCTTCCCTTCCCCCAGCCAGAACCGCCGATCCGCCAGCACCGTTTCGACCCGCCCTGCCTGAAACGTCACGTTCTCGATGCCGTTGAGTACCGCCTGACGATGGGCGGCGTCGATGCTCGAGGGTTCCAGCTCAATCCCGTAGATACGGCGCATGTGACGCGATAGGTAGCAGCTCACCAGCCCAAGACCGCAGTAGAGGTCCCACCCCACGCTAGCACCTGGGTTGGCGATCGGCTCAATGAGTGTGACGAGCTCCTCGTAGAGGCGCTCCGCCTGTCGGAGGTTCGGTTGCAGGAATGCCGTCGGGGGCAGCTCCAGGCGAAAGGGCCCAAGCCGCTCCTCCAGCGTCAGCCGGCCGCGCACATGGTGGAGCGCTTCTGCGGAGGCGACATCGGCAAGCCGGTCGGTCACCCCCCAATAGACTCCGGCCAGCGCGGGATGACGGGCCATCAGCGCTTCCGCCACGCGATCGATGATCTCGCCCGACCCCGATGTGGTGACGATGGTCAGGAGGACCTGGCCGGTGGCCCGGCTGACCCGGATCACGGCGAAGCGAAAGAACCCCCGGTGCGTGCGGGGTTGGTATGCCGTCCGGCTGGAGTCGGCGGCGAGGCAACACAGGTCCCGCAGGATCGGCATGGCGACCTCGGGCATGAGCAGGCAATCGTCGAGATCCACGACCCGCCAGAACGATCCTGCGGCGTGGTAGCCCAACACGAGCTGCCCCGCGACCTCCCCGAAGCTGAACTCCGCCTTGTTGCGATAGCGCCAGGGCGGCTCCAACGGAACGAGCTCGATCGAACCGGCGATCCCAAGCGGCGCCAATGCCCGCTCAAGCTGCTCCCGCTTGAGCCGAAGCTGATCCGGATAGCTGAAATCCTGCAGCGCGCAGCCTCCGCAGGTGCCGAAGTATGGACACGGCGGCTCCACCCTTGGAATTTCGGCGAGGCTGGGCAGCGTGTCGTGGATGGTCGTCGGTATCACCTCACCAGCGGCGGCGGGGGCGCAGGAGCATCAGCCACACCACCCCGTTCAAGAACCCTCCGATGTGCGCCCAGAACGCGACCCCGCCTACATCGACCACCTGCCCCAGGCTGGTCAGCGCGTGGGACCACTGCATGAGGAACCAAATCCCCAGAAAGACGAACGCGGGCAGCTCCACGGTGTTCCAGAAGAAGCCCAGCGGAATGAGCGTGACGATGCGAGCCCCAGGAAACAGGAGGAGGTAGGCGCCCAGGAGCCCGGCGATGGCTCCGCTCGCCCCCACCATGGGAATGCCGGACTGGGGGCTGAGGGCCAGATGCGTGAGCGCTGCGACTATACCGCTGACGAGATACAGGAGGAGAAATCGCGCGTGGCCGAGCCGGTCCTCGACGTTGTCTCCGAAGATCCACAGGTACATCAGGTTCATGACGAGATGGACCACACCGCCATGCAGGAACTGGGACGTCAGGAGTGTTGGCCATAGCGCGGGCCAGTCGATGAGATCGAGGGGTTGCGTGAGGAGCCAACGCGACGGAACGACGCCGAACCGGTAGACGACGTGCTCCAGCGCCGGCCCCTGCCACAGCTCCAAGAGAAAGACCGCGATGTTGGCCACCACCAGGGCGCGCGTGACCCACGCGACCCGCCGCGAGGGAATCGTGTCACGAATCGGAATCATGAGATCGAGCGCGCATGTTGCGTGTCATACCAAACGGGCTCCCGGCGAGTCCGCGAGCGACTCGCGGGCGTCAGTCCGGCGGAGGCGGACGATCAGTGCTCCACGGCCGCCGATGTCCGACGACCCCCGCGGCTTCGCCTGGCGAAGCCAGCGACGGAGGGAGGAGTTCGGCGGCCGGTCCGCCGTCGTCGGACGCCCGGACGCCCGCGTCGGAGCGAGCGGGCCGCCGGGAGCCCTGTGCTGAGGGGTGATAGGACCCGCGCGTTCAACATGGTCTGGGCGCGGTGAAGGATGCGCCGCTCCGTCGCGTACCTAACGCGCCGGCGTGCGGCCGCCAACGACATCCACCGCGCGTCCAAGACTTCCGTGCGGTCGGGTGCCACCTGGGGACCGCGCCGGACGCGCATGAGGAAGAAGGTCACGCGTTTCTGAACCCGCGCCATACCGCGGCCGGTCGCGGTAAATGTATACCGGACGTCTCCAAGCGGAGCGGCAATGGCGCCATCCCAGCCGGTCTCTTCGCGGACCTCGCGCTGGGCGGCGGCCGCCGCGTCTTCTCCCGGCTCAAGGTGGCCCTTGGGCAACCCCCACACCGGCCGCCCGTGCCGGTCGCGGAGGATGAGACAGACCTCGTCCTTCCCGCGGACGTGGCGAACGAGGACGCCGCCGGCGGAGATCTCTCGGCGGGTGACCACAGGCATGGGCTACGTGGTGGTGGCGGGTAGACCGACGAGGCACAGTCGCTTGGCGTTCGCGCGCTGAAGAAGCGCCTCGCGTTCCAGCAGGAGGGCGCTGCCGGCTTCTATACCCAGGCAGGAGGCACCGGCAACGGACAACACGTCGAGGGTGGGCAAACCGATCACCGGCAAGTCGAAGCGGCGATCCTGGCGGGGCCCCGCGACCTTGACAACGACCAGCTCCCCGAATGCGAGCTCGCCGGCCCGTTGGATGGTGGCGTCCGTCCCCTCGAACGCCTCCACCGCGATCACGACGCCGCGCTTCACCACGACGGTCTGGCCGACATCGAGCGCAGCGAGTTGCCTGGCCACCCGAGCACCCAGCTGGAGATCGGCGTCCTCGTCCGCCGTCGGTCGGCGCGACGTGAGCACGCCAGCCGGTGCGAGGAAATCCCGCAGCAGCGTGGACGAATCCAGGAGGGCGATCCCGTCTTCGTCGAGCCGAGCCGCCACCGCCCCCAGCAAGCCGGTCACCGAGCGATCCTTGGCGGCAAGAAACAGCCGGCGCGTCTCGGCATCGAATGGGGCGGCCGAGTCCAGCAGCGCGCGTTTGGTGACCTGGCCGGCCATGATCGCTTCCTTCACCCCCTGCGCGCGCAGGAAACGAAGCAGCTGGCTGACTTGCCCGACCCCCAGCTCCTCGTACGCGTCCACTTCGCGCGCCAGCGCCGGATCCGCCCAGCCTTTCACGCCCACCGCCACCACCGCACGCCCCTGCCGACGCGCGGCCTGCGCGACATGGAACGGAAAGCGCCCGGCGCCGGCGATGATGGCGAGCGGGGCGGGCATGCGTTCCCCGGCGGGCTTAGGCGCGGCAGACGCCGCGCTTGGACTGGCGGATGAACTCGAGGAGGTGATCCAGCTCGGGGCCGCGATCCAGCTCGCGGGCCGCCTGGTCCACCGCGTGGCGGATGGAGAGGCCAGAGTGGAACAGGATCCGGAAGGCCCGGTGCAACCGCTCCCGCGTTTCGGCGGAGAGCTGGGCCCGCCGCAAGCCTTCGGTGTTGAGGCCGAAGATCTTGGCGGGGTAGCCTACGCACGTCGCGTACGGCGGGACGTCCTGCGTCACGCGGGAGCAGCCCCCGACGATGGCTAGCGTTCCTACCCGGACGAACTGGTGCACGCCGACCAAGCCGCCGATGACCGCCCCGTCTTCGATGGCGATGTGGCCGGCGAGTGCCACGCTATTCGCCAGGACGACGCCGTTGCCGACGAGGCAGTCGTGGGCGACGTGGGCGTACGCCATGAACAGGCCGTCGGAGCCGATCACCGTCTTGCCCCCGCCGCCCTCCGTGCCCGGGTTGATGGTCACGTACTCGCGGATCTTGTTGCGGTCGCCGATGGTCAGCGTGCTGTGCTCCCCGCGGTACTTGCGGTCCTGCGGGATGCTGCCGATGACGGCACCCGTGAACACCTCGTTGTCTTCGCCGATGGTCGTGTGGCCTTCGATCACGCAGTGGGCGCCGATCACCGTCCGCGCGCCGATCGTCACGTGCTCCTTGACGATCGCGTACGGCCCGACAACGACGCCGAGTGCTAAGCTCGCGGCCGGATGGACGATCGCCGTCGGATGAATGGACGCGGCTGCGGTCATGGGGTTCGCGGCAGGTTCGCGCGCTGTCCGCACCGGCATGTCAATCCGCCACCGCAAACAGGAACTCCGCTTCACAGACGACCTTGCCATCGACGAGCGCCTGACCGGTGGCCTTGGCCGTCCGCAGGCGGACCTTGTCGACGTGAACGTTGAGCACCAGCTGATCTCCCGGCACCACCGGACGGCGAAACTTCACGTTATTAATGCCGGCGAAGTAGGCGTAGGCGCCCTTGTGCTCAGGCTTGTTCAGCAAGATGATCCCGCCGACCTGCGCCATGGCCTCCACCATCAGCACGCCCGGCATCACCGGGCGTCCAGGAAAATGCCCTTGGAAAAAGTAGTCGTTGATCGTCACACCCTTGAGGCCCACCGCTCGGTCTTGCGTGAGCTCCACCACACGATCGACCAGCAGGAAGGGATACCGGTGCGGCAGGATCTGCTGGATCTGCGTGCTACCCAGCTGTGTCCCGACCATGACGTCCTCGCTGACCGACTTCAGCGACCCGGACCGCCACTGATCGAGCGCTTGCATCAGCCGCTTGAGGAGCCGGACGTTGAGGCCATGGCCGCTCTTGATGGCCACCACATGGCCCCGCAGATGCGCCCCGAGCAAGTAGAGGTCGCCCACGAGATCCAGCACCTTGTGGCGCGCAAACTCATCGGGGAAGCGCAGCGTGTTGTTCACGAGGCCCTCTTCAGCCAGGACGAGCGTGTTCTCCGCCGTCGCCCCCTTCCCGAATCCTGCTGCGCGAAGCGCCTCGACTTCGCGCTTGAGGCAGAACGTGCGCGCCGGGGCCACGGTCTCTTCAAACGCCTGGCCGTTCAACGCGACGTCGGCGAACTGGGAGCGCAGCATGGGGTGATCCGCGTAGCTGAGCGTATAGGAGATGCGCAGCGTGGGGTCCGGAAAGACCCCCACGAACGCCTCGCCGTCCCCCACGAACACCGGCTCGCGCAGCGTAAAGACCTTTTGGGGAGCGCCCTGCGCGACCGCGCCCGCCGCCTTGAGCTGCTGCAGAAACGGCAGCGCCGATCCGTCGAGCCCGGGCACTTCGACGCCCGACACCTCGATGTAGGCGTTGTCGATCCCGCCACCCCACAAGGCGGCCATGAGGTGCTCCACCGTCTGCACTTCCACGCCGTCCTTGGCGATGGTCGAGCGGCGCGGGCCGCGGCCGGCGTCCACCGCGTGGGCCACCGTGGCCGGAATGGCCGGCCGGTGCGGCAGATCGGTGCGCACGAACGTGATGCCCGTGTGAATCGGGGCCGGCGTCACGCGCAGCGACACCGGGAGGCCGGTGTGCAGGCCGATCCCCTTGAAGGAAACGTCGCGGGCGATCGTCTGTTGGCAGTCGCTCATCCCACCACCTGCTGGCTGGCCGGAGGCCGTCCCGCCACCGGCGGGACCTTTCGCCTATGGATGGTCTGGATGAGGGGATGGCGAAATCCAGCAGGTGGTGGGGTCATCGTCCCTTCGCAAAGCGCGCGTTGAGCCGTGTCAGCACCTCGCCCGTCACGTCCGAGGTCGCCGTGCCGTAGAGGATCGACCGGCCGTCGAGGATGAAGGCAAACCCGTTGCCGGCGGCGTATTCTTGAACCACCTGCTCGATCTCCTGGAGGATCGACTGCGCGGCCTCATCCCGCTCCCGACGCAGCTGCTGGGCCGTATGCCGGCGAAACCGCTGCAGCTCATCCGCCCGCTCTTCGGCCTGGAGCTGCCGCGACGCGCGGGCGTCCTCGTTGAGGAGCTCCAAGCCCTCGCGCAGTTTTTTGAGCTCCCCCACCTTCTGGCTCAGCTCGGTTTCCTTCTGCTGGCCCTTCTGCTCCAGCGCCCGGTCGAGCTGCTTCGTCCGTTCGTACTCGTCGAAAAGCTTGGCGACGTTCACGGAGCCGATCTTGAGCTCCTGCGCAGATACGGGCGTGACAAGCGACAAGTGACAAGTGACAAGCACAAGGACTGAAACGACGAGAGACCGCCTGATGC
>CAYJWO010000003.1:0-19429 GCA_964373825.1 uncultured Planctomycetales bacterium | reverse complement strand
CCGACATCCTCGGTGCGGTGGATGATCTGCCGCTGGAGGTTGGTGAAGTCCACCTGGTCGAAATCGACGATCCCAAGGCGCCCCACGCCGGCCGCCGCCAGGTAAAGCCCCAGCGGCGAGCCCAAGCCCCCCGCGCCGATGAGCAGGATGCCGGCCGCTTTCAGCTTGCGCTGGCCCTCGATGCCCACCTCGGGCATGATGAGATGCCGGCTGTACCGTAAGATTTCGTCTCGCGTCAACTCAGACATCCGTAACCCTTTGTTCACTGGTTCACTGGTTCACTGGTTCAATGGTTCACTGGTTCGTCTGTTGTCCGGTAGGTAGCGAACCAGTGCACCAATGAACAAGTGAACTGATGAACGCTCTTCGTGTCAGAAGGTGAGCACCTTGTCTGCTGTCGCCACGTCCTCGGCGAGGAACGCCGGCAGCCCCCGCACTTCGTCGATCTCCGGGATGAGCTGCGATTTCGTCAGGCCGCAGACCGCCAGCGACGAGCTGCAGACATAGTAGCGCACGTCGCCGGAGGCCTTGATGTCCCGCACGAGCCGATGGAGGTCCGCCAGCTCATGCTGTGCCAGCCGTCGCCGCACGCCCTCGGCATCCTGCGCGTAAGGCGCCGAGAGCTCCAGCCGGTTGATCGCCGCCGGCGTCAGCCGAAACACGGCCTCATCGCGGAACAGCACCCGCACCGCGAGCTCCGAGTGGACCGAGGCCATCAGCAGTGTCAGCACTTGGACGAAGTTGTTGGTGCTCCCGCCCGACACAACGATCGCGAGCGACTTCATCCGTAGACCGGCCCTTCGACCTCGGGCACGGGTAGAACAGGCACGTCGTCCGCGCCGGCGAGCGGGTGGTCGTTGCCGTCAGCCAGCAGCTGGACGAGTGTCGGGTCCCCGACCCGCTCGCACCACGCGTTGAAGGGCTCGCGATCCTTGCGCTGCCGTCGGTACCCCATGAGCAGCCGTTCGAGTCGCTGGGCGCACTCGGTGGCCGGGATCTTGCGCAGCACCGGATGGTTGAACCGGGCGCCTCGCCCCAGCTGCCCGCCGACGAAGATATCGTAGGCATCCACGATCTGACCGTCCACCTTCGTCTTCGACCCCATGAGCCCAATATGGCCGATTTGGTATTGCGCGCACGCGTTGGGGCAGCCGGTGATGTGCAGCCGCAGCGGCTCCTCGAGCGGGACACGCTTCTCCAGATACTCGATGATCTGCCGGGAGCGGGCCTTCGTCTCCGTGATGGCGAGCTTGCAGAACTCGGTGCCGGTGCACGTCACGACACTGCGGCGCACCGGGTGGGCGTTGATGGACAACCCGACGCTCGCTAGCCCGGCGAGCACCTTCTCGACGTTCGCCTCCGGGATGTTCAGCAGCAGGAGATTCTGCCGGTTCGTCAGCCGGAGCGTCTTGCCGTCGCCGTAGCGGCGGCACAGATCCGCCGCCTTCTGCATTTGGGCCGCGGTGATGCGCCCCACCAGGACGGGCACGCCGACGTAGTACAGGCCATCCTGCCGCTGGGCGTGGACCCCGACGTGGTCGCGGTAGGTGTCGTCCGGCTCCTGGACGCCGGGCGACTCGGCCAGCGGACGGCCCACGTGCTGCTCGAGTGTTGCCCGGAACCGCTCGACGCCCCAGTCGTGGATGAGGTACTTGATCCGCGCGTGGTGGCGCTTGAGCCGGAATTCCGGCGCGTCGCGCCACAGCTCGGTGATGTGCCGGACGACGTCCAATGCCTCCTCGGGCTTCACGAAGACGTTGACCCGCTGGCTGAGAAACGGTTGTGTCGAGAGCCCTCCCCCGACCCGCAGGTCGAAGCCGCGCTCCACCCCGCTGCCGGCGGGGCGCTCGACGCCGACGAGCGCCACGCACTGGATCTCCGGATGCACGCACCAGGTTCGGCACGCCGAGACGCCGATCTTGTACTTGCGCGGCAGGTTGGCGTACGCGAGGTTGCCGAGGAAGAAATCGCTCACCTGCTGCACCATGGGGCCCGTATCGAACAGCTCCTCCCGGTCCACGCCCGCCACCGGGCAGCCGACGACGTTGCGCGCGATGTCCCCGCACGCCCCCTTCGTGGAGATACCCACGGCCTCGAGCCGGCGCAGGATTGACATCGCCGCCGTATAGTGGATCCAGTGCAGTTGGATGTTCTGCCGAGTCGTGATGTCGACATAGCCTTTGTTCTGCCGCTCGGCGATGTCGGCGATCGTCTCGAGCTGCTCGGGCGTGATGAACCCGTTGGGCTGCCGCGTGCGCAGCATGAAGTACTCCCGTTCATGGCGGTGGGTGTACAGCCCGAGCCACTTGCACATGAAGAGATCGTCCTCCGAGAGCGTCTCGTAGCCGCTCGCGGCGGCCCGCTCCAGCGCCTCCGCCACGCGGAAGGGATTGCCGTAGGCCGCTTTGACGCGCTCCGCGCTATTCTCCATGCCGCTCCGCCGGAAAGTACCGGATGGGGGTCCGCTTCAGCTCGTGGGTGGTCGCGAGCACCTGGTGTGGCAGGGGCCCGAGCCGCTCCTGAATCCGCCGCACGAGGTCGGCGCACGCGCCGGCCGTGCGCGCCTGCAGCACCGTCAGCAGCGCATACGGCCACGCCGGGCCGATGGGACGTCGGGAGCAGTGGCGCACGTCGCGAAATCGGCTCAGCTCTTCCCCCACGGCATCCACCCGGCCGTCCGGCACCTGCCAGACCACCGTGATGTCGAGAGGCCCGACCTCGCCCTTGGAGCTCCGGATGGCCCCGAAGCGCATGAGCCGTCCGTCGCGTCGCGCCTGGCTCATCCAGGCCAGCAGCTCCTCTTCGCTCATCTGCTCCTCGGCGGCCCAGACGTTGAAGGGCAGCTCCATGAGCGGCAGGTCCTCCTGGACCCGGCGGATCAGCTGCACGTCGCGAGCGCTCAGCGACGGCACGGCCGGAGACCCCCACCGCTCGCGCGGCAGCGATTCCTGGCGCTCCAACAGCTCGCTGTCGGTCAGGTCAGGCGTGTCCGCCACTTTCGCCTTGTAGATCCTGAGGGCCGGCAGCCACAGCGCGTCTGCGGCTCCGGCGCGCGCTCGTAACACCTCGGCCAGCGCGTCGGGTGGGGAGCCGGGAGGCACCATCACGGTCGCCCAGAGGGCGATCGGGCCGTCGCGCCGGGCGAGATAGGCGATGGCCGTGTGTGCTGCGAGGACCCGGCCGGCCGCCTCCACGCGGTCGGGATCGACACGCAGGGCCACGAGACCGCGCTGGTAGCCGAGCCGCGTTGGATCGAACACGGCCGAGAGCCGGGCGATGGCTCCGTCCCGCTTGAGGCGTCCGACACCCTCCAGGCACGCTTGCTCGGAGACATTGAGCCGCTGTCCCAGCGTCTGAAACGGCCGGTGCTCCAGGGGGAAGGCCTGCTCGAGCTCCGTCAGGAGCGCTTTGTCGAGCGTCGTGAGGGGGGTCGTCACCGCCATCGCTCTCGCCCCTTACGCGAACACGTCCGCGGGAATCCCGGTGGCGGCGGTGAGTCGGTCGGCGATCGCCTGCAGGGTGGCGGGCGGCACCTTGGTGATGCCGGGGGCGGCCGTCCCGCGATCCACGGTGTAGACCTGCACCGACCGGGGC
This sequence comes from uncultured Planctomycetales bacterium, assembly GCA_964373825.1. Lineage (GTDB taxonomy): Bacteria > Omnitrophota > Gorgyraeia > Aquiviventales > Aquiviventaceae > CAYJWO01. The sequence continues at coordinate 15,835 of CAYJWO010000003.1, read as the reverse complement.
CGGAGGAGTCCCACGAGGTCGATCCAGCGCTGCACGTGGGCGTCATCGGTATTGTCGTAGGCGCCCTGCATGAAGAGGCACTGGAGGATCACACCGGGCAGGGTCCGGATGCCCTCGAGCATGGCCGAGAACTGCACCGCGCCCAACGGGAGATTGATCCGCCGCCAGGTCGACTCATCGGCTGCGTCGAGCTTCAGGTACCGCTCGTCGAGCCTGAGGAGGGCTTCCCGCACCCGCGGCCGCGTGATCTGGGTGGCGTCGCTCAGGATGCCCACCGGCACCCCCGGAAAGTATCGGTCGCGCAGCCGCTGCAACCCCTCGACGAGCTCGAGGAGGTCCGGGTGGAGGGTCGGCTCGCCGTTGCCGGCGAGGGTGATGTGGTCGACCGCGGTGCCGACTTCCCGATGGGAGTGGAAGGCCGCCTCGATCTCAGCCAGTAACTCCGGGGCGCGCTTCAGCGGCTCCCCAGCTGCCCCGGGCTTCGTCCACCCGTACTGGCAGTAGACGCAGTTCGACGAGCAGACCTTGTGGTCCGCCGGCAAGGGGTTAATGCCAAGCGACGCACCCAACCGACGGGACCGGATGGGCCCGTACACCACCGTATCTTGGAGCGGAATCGTGGCGGGCATAGCACCTCATTGTACGAGAGGACGCCGGCCCCGGTCAACGCCAGCCGACCTAGCACGTGTCCCAATATCTCCCGCTGTTCGGGGTTCAGGGTTGAGGGTTCGGTGCGTGTCGACGAGACAGCCCTGAACCCAGCACCCCGAACCCTGAACCCAGTGGGGTGTCGGGATAGGTTCTAGGCGGAGGCGGCGGGGGCGGCGGTGGTGGACCGCTTGAGGACGCGCGCGATGCGGATGAGGAGATCGTCGTGGTCGAACGGCTTCACGACGTAGTCGGCGATCCCCTCCAGCTCGAAGAGATCCTTCATGCGGTCGCGGGCGGTCAGGATGATGACGGGCAGTGTCCCCCGGCCGAACCGGGTGTTGAACTCCCGCAGGCAGGAGTAGCCGTCCATCTTGGGCATCATCACGTCCAGCAGCACCACGTCGGGCCGCTTGGATGTTGCGGCCGCCAGCGCCTGCTCTCCGTCATGCGCGACGGCCACCTCGTAGCCGTTGGACTCCAGCCGGACCTTCAAGGCGAGTGCGAGCTGCTGCTCGTCGTCCACCACCAGAATCGCCTTCCCATCAGCCATGCGAGACCCCTCCGGGTGCCACGGACTCGATGGTACCACGAATCGCCGCGACCAGTGCTTGCGCATCGCACGGCTTGTAGAGGATCTGCCGGACGCCGAGTTCCTCCCGCCGTGGTTCCACCAGCGCTGGCATCTGCGCCGTCAGCACCACGACGGGGATCGCCGCCGTCGCCGCATGACCCTGCAGCCGCCGGCATAGCTCAAACCCGTCCATCCCCGGCATCCGCAAGTCCGCCACGATGACCGCGGGGGCCGCCTCGCGGACGCGCGCCAGCGCCTCGGCTCCACTCCCGACGGTCACGCAGTCGAAGCCTTCCGCGGTCAGCCGCACCTGCAACGCCCGGGCGAGATCCGGCTCGTCATCCACCACGAGCACGCGCGCCGCCGCCGTCGCGCTCATCGGGAATGCGCGAGCATCTCGCGCATCTTGGTCAGCAGGTCGTCCATCGCGAACGGCTTGGTGATGTAGTTATAGGACGCACTGTCCAACCCGAGCTTGCGGTCTCCCCGCTCGCCCTTGCCGGTCACAATCAGCACCGACGTGTCCCGCGTCTGCGCATCTTCCTTGAGGAGGTGGTAGACCTCGTAGCCGTCCATCGTCGGCATGAGCAGATCCAGCAGGATGAGGTCGACCTTGTCGGTCTTCAGCCGCTCGAGCGCCTCGGGCCCGCTCGACGCCACCGCCACCCGGAAGCCGTGGTGCTCGAGCGCCCGTTGGAGGAACTCGCGCAGCTTCGGCTCGTCATCCACGACGAGCACGCGGGGGGGGCGGTCGCGAGCTTGACCGTTGAGCCGCTCCTCCGCCACGCACAGCAGCTCCTCCGCCGTCACCGCGTCCTCCGGGTACGTGGACGTGACGGAGGCCAGGGCGAGCGTCACCGGCTCCGAGACCAGGGTGAACGCCTGCGACGCGATCGCGGCCCGGAGCCGCTGGGCAACGGCCTCCGCTCCCGCCCGGTCCACTTCCGCCAGCACGATGATCATCTCGCCGCGCTGCGAGCGGATGACGACGTCCCCCGACTGCGACCGCACGGTGACGCGCAGGATCTGCTCGACGGCGCGCAGCAGGCGGTCCGCCTCCTCCAGCCCGTACCGCTCCCGCAGGAGCGGAAAGTTCGTGATGGACACCACGATGATGGAGAAGTGCGTCTGGCGGCGGCGCGCGTGCTCCAGCCCCTGCCGCAGCGACTCCTTGAAGATCTCCTCGGCGTGGTACACGGGCACGGTGAACGCGAACATGCTGCCCTGGCCCGGAGTGCTGGACGCCCAGATGCGCCCGCCGTGGAGCTCCACGAACCCCTTGCTGATCGCTAGGCCCAGCCCGGTGCCGGGTGGTCCCCCCGCGTGCGGGGTGCTGCGGGCCTGCTGGAACTTCTCGAAGAGCTTGGGCAGCTCCTCCGGCGGAATGCCCACCCCCGTGTCCTGCACCGTGAACTGCACCATGCCGTCCGTGAGGGCGGCGGCCACCGCGATCTCTCCCGAGGCGTCGGTATGCTTGACCGCGTTGCTGAGCAGGTTGAGCAGCACCTGAGTCAGCTTATCCCCGTCGGCGAAGACGCACAGCGGGCTCTCGGGCGGCCGCATGGTGAGTGTGACGCGCTTGGCCTCGGCGAGCGGGTGCACCGACTGGCGCACGTCCTCCAGCAGCCCGCCGACGTCCACCGGCCCCTTCTGCAGGACGATGCGTCCGGCGTCGAGCTTGGCCAGATCCAGCAAGTCGCTAATGATCCGCGCGAGCCGGTCCACGTTCGCCATGATGATGCGCAGGTACTCGTGCTGATCCGGGGTGACGGGCCCGGCGATCTGATCCGCCAGGATGGCGGTGAACTCCTTGATGGTCGCCAGCGGGGTGCGCAGCTCATGGCTGACGGTGGAGACCAGGTCCGACTTCGCCTGGCTCAGGCGCTTGAGCGCGTCGTTGGCGCGCCGCAGCTCCGCGTTGCGCTCCTCCAGCAGCCGGGCGTGCTCCCACACCTCGTTCGCGAGCTCCTCCCGGTCCCCGCGCAGCCGGCGGCGCTCCAGCCCCTCCCGCAGCACCATCGGCAGGGCGACGAGATGGCCCATCGTCGGGGACTTTACGACGTAGTCATCCGCGCCCAGCTTCATCGCCTCCACCGCCGACCCTTCGTCCCCGTGGCCGGTCACGATGATGGCCACGGCGTCCGGCTGCAGCGTCTTGATCCGCCGCAGCACCTCGACCCCCCGCAGGTCCGGCAGCATCATGTCGATGAGGTAGGCCGCGTACGGCTGCTGGGCGGCCCGGGCCAGCCCGCCGCGGCCGGTCGCGGAGACCTCGACGGCAAAGCCCTCCGCGGCGAGCGCGTCGCGGGTCAGCACCGCCTGGCCCTCGTCATCTTCAAACAGCAGGATCGGGATGGGGGGTACGGCCATGGCGCTCAGTCAGGAAACCGGACGATTTCAAGGAGGAGGCCCAGCTTGCGGATCCGCTCCTGAAACGCGTCGTACTGGATCGGCTTCACCACGTACCCGCTCGCGCCCAGCGTGTAGCAGCGGTTGATCTCGAGCTGGTCATCGGCGGAGGTGATCATGACGACCGGGATCGTCTGCAGCTCCGGGCGCCGCTTGATCCGCTCCAGCAGCGCGTAACCGTCCATCCGCGGCATCTTGATGTCCAGCAGAATGAGCCCCGGTCGGGACGCCGCGGCTCCGTTCGGGGACGGCCCCTGGCCGCAGAGGTACGCCCATGCCGCTTCGCCATCCGGGAGCTCCACGATCTCGTTCGTGATCCCCCCGGCCCGCAGGTTCTCGCGGATCAGCAGGCGATGCCCCTCATCGTCGTCCACCAGCAGGATGCTCACCGCGCGCCGGCATGTCTCCATGGGACGCCTCACCCGGACGCCCGGTCCGCGGGGAGCGTGAAGTAGAACGTGCTGCCCTCCCCGCGCCGCGACTCGACCCACGTGCGGCCGCCGTGGGCCCGCACGACCTTCTTCACGTACGCCAGGCCCACGCCCTCCCCGGGGGCTTCCACGTCCATCAGCCGCGTGAACATGTGGAAGACCCGGTCGTGATCCTGGGTGTCGATGCCGATCCCGCTGTCGCGCACGAAGCACTCGACCATCCCGTCGCGCGCCGTCCCGCCGAGCTCGATCGTGCGGCGCTCGGACGACCCCATGTACGTGACGGCGTTGGAGAACAGGTTGGAGCACACCTGGTTGATCTCGTTGCGCCGGCAGCATACCCGGTCGAGGATCGGGCGGCGCACCACGGCGATGGCGCGCTCCGTGAGCTCGTGGTCGAACGTCGCCACGACGTCGTTCCAGATCTCGTTGAGGTCGTGCGGCTGCATCGGATCGGCCTTGCGGCCGATGCGGGACACCGCGAGCAGCGAGGTCAGCAGCGTGTCCATCTTCTCGATCCCTTTCGAGATAAACCCGAGCGACTCGGCCACCCGCGCCCGGGCTTCGATTGGGGTTTGAGTCAGGAGCGGCTCGAGCCGTTTCGCGAACCCTTGGATGTTGATGAGGGGGGCCCGCAGGTCGTGGGACACGACGCGCAGCATATCCTCCATCTCCTGGTTGACCGCGGTGAGGTCCTGCGCCGTCGTCTCCAGCTTGCGGGTGTACTCCTCGACGCGCTGGCGGGCCTGCTGCAACTCCCGGACCATCTGGTTGAACGCCCGGTTGACATCCCCCAGCTCATCCCGGCGCGTCTCGTCCAGCTGGACATCGAGCCGTCCGTCGGCCACCTGCCGGGTCGCCGCCTGGAGGCGATGCAGCGGCCGGGTGATGAAGTCTACGAGGATAAGGCTGACGAGGCCGGCGGCGAACACGATGCTGATCGTCAGCGACAGCGTCGTCTCGCCGATCTGTGCCAAGTCGGATGCGAGGGCGCGGGTGGACAGCGCGACGACGGCACTCCCCAGCACGTCCTCGCGCTCCGGCAGCGGCGTGATCACCAGGCCGTCGGCGTTCCAGCGCTCGGCCCGGGTCAGCGTCACCGGATGCGTGACAACGATGACGTCCTCCCCGCGGTAACGGACGTGGTGGACAGACTCCCGAGAAGCTCCCGCCAGGCTGGGGAGGACGGGGCCTGGCGGCGCGGCGCCATCGTGCTGGGCCAGCGTTGTCCCGCGGCGATCGATCAGGGCGGCGTACACGACGTCGGGCTCCTGCCGGACCCCGTCCACCAGGTCCTGCAGGGCGCGGCGATCCTGGACGACCATCCCGTACTCGCTGTTGAACGCCAGGGTGTGTGCCAGCATCTGGCCGAGCCGCTCGAGCTGCCGCGTCATGACGAGGCGCTGCCGCTGCATGTACGTCATGCTGAGGCTGCTCGCGACCACCAGAATTAAGGTAATGACCCCGATGAGGGTCTTGACGCGCAGGCTGATGGACATGCCAAGTCACCGCGCCGTATCAACGGCGAAGCGCGGCTAAGCAGGAGCAACTACCACTAAGTAAAAGTATACCTGGTGGGCCAGCGCGCCAACAAGAGCAGGCGGGATTTGGATGAGCCGCACGAAGGGCGTTCACTCGTTCATCGGTTCATCTGTTCACTGGTTGGCGAAGCACAAGCGAACCAGTGAACCAATGAACCAGTGAACCAGTGAACCAGTGAACCGGGAGGTTAGAGGGAGGCGGCCCACCGGAGGAACCGGCACAGCGGCCCGCGGTGGGTGACGGCGAAGCGAAGGCAGTCGGCGGGGGTCAAGTCGTCGGCGTGCAGGGGTCGCCCCTGCGCATCAAGGACGCCGTAGGTCTCGATGCGCCATCGCAGCAGGGGGGAGCGCCACGGGGCGAGCACGTGCGGCCAGAGCAGCCGCCAACTGATTGCAATCATTCGTAACCAGAGCATGGGGGCTATTTCGGATTGCGGATTTCGAATTGCGGATTGAAATGCTGTTCAATTCGCAATCGGCACTTCGCAATCCGCAATGCGCGTTAGGCGTTGCCCGTCAATTGGCGGGCGGCCGCCAGGGCGGCGTCGTAGTTCGGATGCGCGGTGACTTCCGGCACGTACTCGACGTAGCGCAGGACCCCGCCGCGGTCGATCAGGAACACCGACCGGCTGAGAAGCCGCAGCTCCTTGATGAGCACGCCGTACGCGAGCCCGAACGAGGTGTCCCGATGGTCGGAGAGCACCCGGATGCGCTCGATGCCCGCCGCACCACACCAGCGCTTCTGGGCAAAGGGTAAATCCGCGCTGATCGTCCACACTTGCACGTTGGGTCGCTTCGCCGCGTCCTCATTGAACCGTCGCGTCTGAGCGTCGCACACGGGGGTGTCGAGCGATGGCACCACGCTGATCAGCGTCGCCTTGCCCTTGAGGTCGGCGAGCCCCACGGGGGCGAGATCCTGCCCGAGCGCCTGGAAGTCGGGCGCGGCCTGTCCGGCCTGAAGTTGCGGCCCCAGCAGGGTCAGCGGCTTACCCTTGAACGTCACAGCCCCCTGTCGTTCCTGGGATTGCGCCATCGTTACCGTCGGCATCGCTCTCTCCTCGTCGCTTGCGTGACACGTAGCCGTATCCTACTGGAACTCCCCTGCATCGTCAATCGCTGCCTTGCGGTACGTTGACGAAGCGCAGGGTGGTCGGTAGAGTGAGCGCATGCCGATTCCGCTGTTGCTGCACGGGCGGCACGCGCCCACCGTCACCTACGAGCCCCTGGGGGACTGGATGGTCCCCTGGCGATTTGAGGCCTTCGAGCCGGAGTACGAGGCGCTGCGCACGGCGGCCGGCCTTATCGACTACTCCCACCAAGCCCTGATCGAGGTGCGCGGCGCGGACCGCCTCTCGTTCCTCCACCAGATGCTGACGAATGACCTGCGCGCGCGGGAGCCCGGCACGGGGTGCGCGGCCGCGCTGCTCACGCCCACCGCGAAGGTGCTCGCGCTGCTGCTCGTGTTGGTAGACAAGGACACCGTGCGGCTCCTGACGGACGTCGCGCGCGCCGGGACCGTCGCCGATCTTCTGGAGCAGCACCACTTCTCCGAGGACGTGGCAATCACGAACCACGAGCGCCACTTCGGCGTGTTCGCCATCCAGGGACCGCGCACCATCGAGGTACTCACCCAGACACTCGGCACGATCGTCTCTCTTCCGGTGGACGGCGCGCATGTGCGCGCCTCGTGGAACGGGACGAGCCTCCACCTGGCGCGCTGGAGCCTGGGCGGCGAGGTCGGCGTCCTCGGCCTGGTGGAGGCGCAACGGCTGCCCGAGGTGTGGGACGCTCTACACCGTCAAGGGCTCTCCCACAGTCTGCGGCGCGTGGGGTGGGAAGCGCTCAACGCGGCCCGCATCGAGGCCGGCGTTCCCTGGTGGGGGGTGGACCTGGACGACACCATCCTGCTGCCGGAAACCGGACTGGAGCCGCTGGTCGCCAGCGACACGAAGGGCTGCTATCTCGGCCAGGAGATCGTGGCGCGGATGGCGACCTATGGGTCAGCGAGCAAACGGCTCATGGCTCTGCTCGTCGACGATGAACAGGTGCCGGCGGCGGGCGATCGGATCCTGCGCGAAGAGCAGGAGTGCGGTTGGGTGACCAGCGCGTGCCGCTCGCCTCGTCTACGACGACCCCTTGCGCTCGGCTACGTGAAGCGCGGCGCGTACGATCCGGGAACGTCGGTCGTGATTGCACACGGTGATCGCCGCGTGCCGGCGGTGGTGGCCGAGCGCCCCCACGCCGTCAGCGGTCCTGCCAGTAGCGGACGAACTCCTGCAGGTGGGTGAGGGTGGAGAGGTCGGGCATCCGGTCCACGAAGACCTTGCCGGCCAGATGGTCGCACTCGTGCTGGATGACGCGCGCAAAGAAGCCGTGCGCCTCAAACCGAACACGCTCGCCCTTGCGGGTGTACGCCTCGATTTCCAGCGAGGTCGCCCGGGGCACGCGGCCCCGCAACCTGTCAATGCTCAGGCACCCTTCCCAGTCCTCCTGCTGCGCGCGCGCCGCGCGGAGAATCTTCGGATTGACCAGCACCGTCAAGGGGATCGGGCCCTCGTCCGGGTAGCGGCGGTTCTCCTCCACCTCAATGACCGCGATCTGCTGGTTCAGATGGACCTGGGGGGCGGCGAGGCCCACGCCGTCGTACTCCCGCATCGTCTCGATCATGTCGTCGAGCAGACGCTGGAACTCGTGGGTGCGGATCCGCTCCTTCGGCACCGCCTCCGACGGCTTGCGAAGTGCTGGATGGCCCAGCCGGGCGACCTTGAGGATGGCCATCAGTGCAGTGACTGGGTGACTGGGTGACTGGGTGACTGGGTGATAGCGTATCGGGGCTGGCGCACGGCGTCGTGAATCACCATGGCGTTCATTATAGGAAGGAGGCCCTCGGCTTGCAACGCGCACGGGGCTGCCGGATAATCAACGCTGAGATGGACGCGCTCGGTCAACTGTTGGATGAGCTCGCCGGAACGCTTCCGGAGGACCGCTCTACCTTGCGCCGGCTGAAGCGCCGCGTGGCGGCGGCGACCGGCACGCCTCTGGCGCGCAACGACGCGCTGCTCGCGCGCTACCGTGAGGACGTGGGGCGCGGGGCGCGGCGGTCGAGCCGATCGCTGGAGCGGTTGCTGACGCTCAACGCTGTCCGTTCGCAGTCCGGCATCGCGGTCGTCACCGTGATCACCGAACCGTACCCGTGCCCCGGCCGATGCGTCTACTGCCCGACGGAGGCGCACGCACCCAAGAGCTATCTCACGAACGAGCCCGCCGTGATGCGGGCGGTGCGCAGCGACTACGATCCGTTCCGCCAGGTGTGGACGCGCCTCGAGACGCTCGCCGCCACCGGCCACCCCACGGACAAGATTGAGCTGACCATCAAGGGGGGCACGTGGTCGTTCTATCCGGCGACGTACCAGCGGGAGTTCATCCAGCGCTGCCTCGACGCCGCCAACGAATTCGCTCAGGGTTCGGGGTTCGGGGCTCCGGGCCAACCCACAATCCAGCATTCCGAGCGCAGTCCGTCATTGGAAGACGCGCAAGCGCGGAATGAAACGGCGGCGAGCCGGATCATCGGCATCACCATCGAGACGCGGCCGGATTACGTCGATGCGGCGGAGCTGCTGCGCTTGCGCCGACTGGGTGTCACTCGCGTAGAGCTTGGCGTCCAAAGCCTGGAGGACGCCGTGCTGGAGCGCGTCGTGCGCGATCACGGGACCGCCGAGGTCCGCCAGGCCACGCGGTGGCTCAAGGATGCCGGCTTCAAGGTTGCGTACCATCTCATGCCGAATTTGCCTGGTGCCACACCGGCGAGCGATCTGGAGAGCTTCCGCGGGCTCTTCACCGGCGGCGAGTACCAGCCCGATGCCGTGAAGCTGTACCCGTGCGTCGTCATTGGGACGGCGGAGCTATTTCAGTGGTGGCGGGAGGGCCGCTACGTCCCATACGACGACGAAGTGCTCGTAGAGCTGTTGATCCGCATGAAGCAGGTCGTCCCCCCCTACGTTCGCATCGAACGCGTCATCCGGGATATTCCCTCGACGTCCATTCGGGCCGGCTGCCAACTGACCAATTTGCGGGAGGAGGTCCTGCGCCGCCTCCGTGCCCGCGGGGGCCACTGCCGGTGCCTTCGCTGCCGCCAGGTGCGAGAGGGCTGGGAGGGGGCGTGGCAGTTGACACGCCGCGACTACGAGGCGTCAGAGGGTCGCGAGGTGTTTTTGAGCTACGAGGACCCGCTGACCGACCGGGTCGCGTCGTTTCTTCGGCTGCGTCTGCCGTCGGCCAGGCAGCGGGAAGTGACCAGGTCGCTGCCCGCCCTCGAGGGCGCAGCGCTCGTGCGGGAGCTTCATACGTACGGCACGCACCTGCCGTTGCGGGGGCGCGCCGACGACGCCGCGCAGCATCAGGGGTTCGGCCGGCGGCTGCTGGCGGAAGCCGAGCGGATCGCCGCCGCGGAGTTCGGATATGGGCGCATGGCGGTCATCGCGGGTATTGGGGCGCGCGACTACTACCGCCGGTTCGGCTACGCGCCGGGCGACACCTACATGGTCAAGGTGAAAACAATTGGGGACAGGCACTAATTCGTGCCTGTCCCCAACGTTCGTTGTGAACTAGTTGACGAGCTTGTTGTCGGGTCGGCGGGGCGGGTCGTTCTTGGGCCGCTCCGGGGCGGTGGGGTTATTCTTGAAGCTGGGGGTGAGCTCTTTGTTGATCTTCGCGTAGGCTTGGTCCTCGTCCTCCGACGCGATGATGGCTCCGACGGGGCATTCCGGCAGGCAGAGGCCGCAGTTGATGCAGACCTCCGGGTCGATGATCATGAACTCCTTGCCCTGGTAGTCGCCAGGGTGGATACACTCCACCGGGCAGACGGTCGCGCACACCCCATACCGCTCGCCCAGGCACTTCTCCGTGATCACATACGACATCTCGCGTGGCCTCCTGTGATCGCGGGATTAGTCCGCGCCCTTCTCCAGGACGAGGAGAGAGGCGGTGTCCCGCACATGCTCCAGCTGTCGGATGTTGGAGAGGACGACGGCGAATTCTTCGTAGGGTTCCGCGTCGACAAACGCGATGATGTCGTGCTCCCCGGTGACTTGATGGACGCTCTTCACCCCAGCCAGCTTGCCGACACCGGCTTGGACCTGGTCTTCATGGCCTGGGCGGACGTCGATGAGGATGAACGCTTTAGGCATCGCGACCTCTCACGGCGGCATTGTAGCGAAGCCGCTGAGTAAACTCAAGCGCTGTCGCCACCCGATCGTAATCGGACTACGATACGGGGCCACCGGCGTTCATATCGTAATCCGACTACGATAAGGGTGTCGGCGGCTTGCGGTTATGATGTCTCCGGCGTATGCTAGCCACGATCGGGGATGACGATCCGGTCGTTGGTCTTCCTCCTCACATTGATGGGGCTGGCGGCGGGTTGCGGAATGAGCCGTCGTCTCATGGTCGTCCGTGTACCGCTCGCCGACGTGCGCGCTGAGCCGTCGACCAGCCCAGCCCCCCAGATCCACGATGACCTGCAGGAAACACAGCTCCTCTATGGGGAACGGGTCCATCTTCTGCGGTCCCGCGACGGCTGGGCGTACGTGGAGGCGCTGGAACAACCCGAGTTCACCCACCAGCAGCGCTGGCAGGGTTATCCAGGCTGGGTCCCGCAGGCCGCGCTGGCTCGGTGGAAGCCTCAGGCGCTACCGACGATCGTCGTCACCGAGCCCTGGGCTCTCGCGTGGCAGGACCCGCACCTGCGCCGTCCAGCGTCCCTGCGCTTCCCGATGGGCACGCACCTCCACGCGTTCGACATCGCCGGCGAGCGGTGGCGGGTCACACTGGCCGATGGCTCGATCGTGTGGCTGCGCGCCCAGGCCGCCACGGCGCTGACCGCGCTCGAGGCGCTGCCGACGGAGGCCAGGCGGCACGCCATCGTGCAGAGCGCGCAGCGATTCCTCGGCGACCCGTACTATTGGGGCGGACGGTCGCCGTCCACGGGCGCCCCAGAGCGCCAGCTCACCGGGGTGGACTGCTCCGGATTGGTGAACCTCGCGTACCGCAGCGTCGGCATCGAAATCCCACGCGATGCCCACGAGCAGTCGCTGCGCGCCCATCCCGTCGCGACCCTCCAGCCGGCGGATTTGATCTTCCTCTCCGCGAAGGACGCGCCTCAACGCATCGTCCACGTCATGCTGTACGCCGGCGACGGGCAGGTGATCGAAGGCCCTGGGACGGGGCTGTCGGTGCGTCGTATTGCCGTCGCCGAGCGGCTCGGGGTTCCTGTTGAGCAGCTCCGGTCTGGTGCAGTGATCGACGGCCAAACCGTCACCTTTGGCACCTACGTGCAGTAATATCTCATTGCGGATGGCGAATTGCCGATTGCGGATTGCGAGGCCTTTCAATTCGCAATTCGAAATCCGCAATCCGCAATAGACTCGATATGGCATCGTGTGTCCTGATCCTCGCCTTCTGCGTCATCGTTGCGACTCTCCTGGTTGTCAGTCACCAGTCCGCAGGACAACGCGTGTTCCGCTGGCTGCCGCTGCCGCTGTGGTGCTACGCGCTGCCGCTCCTGGCTGTCTCGCTGGGATGGCTGCCGGCCGGGCATCCCATCTACCGCACGGTGACGGGCACTCTCCTTCCCTTCGCCTTGGCCCTCCTTGTGTTGGGCGTCGATCTACCGGCGGTGGCGCGCGTTGGTTGGCCGGCGCTGGCGGCGGCGGTCGGGGGGGCCGCCGGCATCATGCTCGGCGGGATCCTCAGCGCGCGGTGCTTGCAGTCGTGGCTGCCGCCCGAGGCGTGGCGTGGGGTCGGAGCGCTCGTCGGCACCTGGACCGGCGGCACCGGCAACCTGCTCGCGTTGCGGACGGTCCTGGATATCCCAGAGACGATGTTCGCCCCGCTCATCGTCGTCGACGCGCTGACGGCCTACACGTGGATGGCGCTGCTGGTGGCCCTCTCCGGATGGCAGCGGCCGATCGATCGCTGGCTGCGAGCGGATGGCTCAGGGCTCGGGGCTCAGGGCTCGGGGCAGGAACACCGAACATCAAACCCGGCGAGCGCACGACAGAGAACGGGGCCGCTCCTGGGCTGCGTCGGCCTGTCCGGTGGGCTCGTGATGGCTGCACAGATCGTTGGGCGGCAATTGCCGACGAATGCCATCCTGGGATCCGCGTCGGCGTGGACGATCATGCTGGTGACCACCGCCGCGCTGGCCGCGTCGCTGGCCGGCCCCATCCGACGGCTCGGAGCTTCCGGGCCGACGGTCGGCTATCCGTGCCTCTACCTCGTTCTGGCCGCCACCGGAGCGCAAGCCGATCTTCGCGCGTTCACGGCGGCCCCGGTGTGGCTGCTCGCGGGCCTCGGGATCGTCCTCACCCACGGGCTCGTGCTGCTCGGGCTGGGCCGGTTGCTGCGCATTCCGCTCGGCCTCCTGGCGACCGCCAGCCAAGCGAACCTCGGCGGGGTCGTCTCGGCTCCCCTCGTGGGGGCGGTGTACCACCGCTCCCTGGCGTCGGTAGGACTCCTGCTGGCGATGGCGGGGAACGCCGTGGGCACCTACTTGGGATGGCTGGCCGCCGTCGTGAGCCAGAAAACCTAACGACAGGGCGTGGGAGCCGAGGGCGTCAAGCGAGAGATCGGAACACCGCGACCACAGTCCCGAGGAGTGTCAGCGGCCGATCGGCCGGGATGAGGATCGGTGCCATGGTGGGGTGTTCCGGTTGGAGCCGAAAGTGGTCGCCCTCCTTGAAGAACCGCTTCACCGTCGCCTCGTCCTCCAGCAGGGCGACGACGATCTCGCCGTTGTTGGCGGCCGGCGTCCGGCGGACGACCACGTAGTCGCCATCGAGAATGCCGGCACCACTCATGCTGTCACCCCGCACCCGCAGGGCGAAATGCTCGTGGGCGTGCGATCGGCCGGACGTGCCCAGCCATGACGCGTCGATGACGACGTGGTCTTCCACCTGTTCCTCGGCCACCCCCGGTGTTCCCGCGCGGATGCGGCCGAGCACCGGCACGCGGAGCGCCTGCTCGAAGGGTGCCACGAGATCTTCCAGCCGAATGCTGCGCGCCCGGGAATCGCGGGTGAGGAATCCCTTCTTGGCGATGGCATCCAGATGGGTGGTCACCCCGCGCAGGCTCTTGATCCCGACGCGTTGGCCAAGCTCTCGAATCGTTGGCGGATATCCGCGCTCACGAATCCAGGCGCGAATGGCTTCTACCACCGTCTGTTGTCGCTGCGTCAGTGGCCGTTTCATCCCCCAATACTACTAGACGAATGTCTCCCTGTCAAACGATTGGGGACAGTCACTGATGAGAATCAGTGACTGTCCCCGATTGCAATCTTGCGGAGGGCGGTGAGGGTGTCGCGAAGATGGTCGCGCAGCTGCTCCAACTGCTCCGAGGTCAGCGGGGTGTCAAAGAGGTGGTCCATCATCACGAGCGCTTGGCGCAGCGAGGTCACCCCCTCCAAGAGCCGGCCATCCCTGAGGGCGTCCCGCCCGGCTTGCGTGGACAGCGCGGTGACCTTGAACGCCAGCGCCCGGTCGTTGGGCACCTGATGGAGGGCGTTGAGATACGCGTGGAGGGCGCGCGACGGCTGCCGGGCCACCTCAAACCCTCGGCCGAGCCGCTGCCAGTAGGCCGCACCGGTGTCCGGCTGCGCAAACCGCACGTCGTGCTCAGGCACGAACTCAACACCCCACGCGTCGAGCAGCGGATAGCTGTAGAGATGCAGCCGCAGCTCGCGCGGGCTGCCGCGGCGAAACACCACGAGGGTGGCCTCCACCGCCCGCCCCAACAGCTGCTGGGAGAGCTCGGCGAACTCGTCGATCGTCCGAACCGGACGGTCCCCCACGCGGACGATGAGATCTTCGGGACGCAAGTCCGCCCGCTGGGCTTGCGACCCGGCCTCGATGCTGACCACCCGCACGCCCAAGGAGCTGTCGGCGACGACGACCCCGCGGAACAGCGACGGCCACTGCCCCGCCTCCACCACCGCAACCAGCAACCAGCAACCAGCAACCAGGGCAGAAAACCTGACGGTATCGTATCGCTGGCCGCTGGTCGCTGGTCGCATGTCGCTGATCGCTACAGCATGGACGGGCCGCGCAGGGCGATCTCCACGAGCACCAGGAGGAGCACGAACGGCAACCACCAGGTCACGTGGGAGTGGTGGACGGTGACGGTCACCGTCGGCGGGACGAGCGCCCGGTCCGGCGCGTCCACTATACCGGCCGTCTGGGCCGCCACGTCCCGCAACAGGGCCAAGCGCGGCGGCTGCCCCGCCCGCTCTTCGCGCACCGGCGGAGTCCCGATCTCGACCCATCGCTTGGCGAAGACCGCCCCCCGCTCGTCCTTCGACTCCACCAGCAGCGCATGCCAGCCGCTCGGCACCTGGTCCAACGCCGCCTGCCAGCGCCACGGACCGGTCTGCACCAAGGAGAGCGGCCGCGTCGTGGTCTCCTCAGGCGACAGGAGGTGCGCCGTCGGATCCGACAGTTCGCCTTCGATCACGAGCTGCTGCCGGTCGATCCACACGAACAGCTCTTCCGAGAGCTTCGGCCGCATCGCCCACCGCACCACGTGCGCCCACACCGCGTCGAACCGGTCCCACCGGACCCAGTCCGGGGACCAGCGCGTGTCGGCGTCCGAGGCGAACGCCACGACCCGCCCGCGCCCGATGGTCCAGCGCGCCAGCAGCGGGCTGTCCGCCTCCGCCGACTCCGACGGCATCACCACATCCACCGTCGCCCCCGGCTTCGGGGTGGCCGTCAGGAAGCCGCGTAGTACTGGCCAGTCGGTGACCTCCGTGAACCACTCCGACGCCGCGTGCCGCCGGGGGCGGAACATGCCTTCGGTGAACGGCAACCGCTCCAGCTCCTGCTGGGTATCGCGCGCGATGAGCGACGGCAGCTCCTCGAGGCTGCGCAGGTGATAGAACGAGCCGCCCGTGGACTCCGCCAGCCACGTGAGGTAGTCGGTATTGATGAACGCCGCACCGATGCCGATCGTGCTGATCGACACGTGATCGGCCTGCAGCGACTCGGCCAGCGCCCGGTACGCCTCCCGGCGGAACGGCGTGTTGCCGTCCGACAACAGCAGAATGTGCCGCACCGTCGCGTCCGTCTGGTCGAGCCGATGCTTGGCCGCGAGCAGCGACGGGAACACGTCCGTGCCGCCGCTCGAACGCAGCTGCACCAGCTTCTCGATCATCTTCGGGCCCACCCCGCCCGCCGGCTGCA
>CAYJWO010000002.1:0-20122 GCA_964373825.1 uncultured Planctomycetales bacterium | reverse complement strand
CGCGCCATCGCCAGGGCGTCGGAGGGATTCATCTATTACGTGTCGGTCGCCGGGACCACGGGCGTGCGGCGGCGGCTGGATCCAGCGCTCCTGGCTGGCGTGCGGACTCTGAAACGGATGACGACCAAACCGGTGTGTGTCGGCTTCGGGATTTCCACCCCGTCGCAGGCGGCCGCGGTGGCCACGGTGGCGGACGGGGTCATCGTGGGGAGCGCCTTGATCGCGGCCCTCGGCCATCGGCGGGGGAACGCGGCCGCGCGCCGGGCGCAGGCATGGGTGCGGCGGATTCGAGCCGCGGTGTGACGATGGCGCAGCAGACACTGGTGACGTTTGTCGTGATGGCGGGCGGCCGCGGGGAGCGGCTCTGGCCCTTCGTGCGCGCCGCGCAGCCGAAGGTCTGTCTATTGCTGGACGGACGGCGCACGCTGCTGCAGGCGACGATCGACCGGCTGCGGCCGGTGTGGCCGGGCGCCCGGTGGCTCGTGGTGACGACGCAGGAGCAGGCGGTCCCGGTGCGGGCGGCGCTGCCGCCGGCCTTGCGGCGGTCGCTGCTCGTCGAGCCCCAGGTGAAGAACACCGCGGCCTGCATTACACTGGCCGCCGTAGCACTGGCCGCGCGGGATCCCCACCAAGTCATGGTGGTGGTGCCCGCCGACCACTGGATCGGCGAGCCGGAGATCTTTCAACGCTGCGTGCGCACGGCGATCCGGGCGGCGGTTGCGTACGACACCGTGGCGACGATCGGAGTGCCGCCGACCTTCCCGCACACGGGTCTCGGCTACTTGTGCGGTGGCTCGCGGCTATCGGAATACCGGCAGCCGCCGGTCTACCGGCTGATCCGTTCGATCGAGAAGCCCACCGAGGCGAGAGCCCGGGAGCTCCTGCGGCGACCGCGCACCTTCTGGAACAGCGGAGCGTTCGTCGCGACGGCGGACAAGTTTCTCGAGTGCGTGACGGAGTGGCTGCCGGGGCACACCCGCCACCTCGTCCCGTTGGCGCGGACGGTGCGCAGCGCGTCGCTCTCCCAGCGCGCCCGCGCAGCGTATCGCGCGCTGGACGCGGTGTCGTTCGACCATGGCGTCATGGATCACGTGCACGGCGGCCTGGTGGTGGAGGGCCGGTTTGCCTGGGCGGATTTGGGCAGCCTCGACGTGTGGGCGCGATTGGGCCCGCAGCAGGCGCGCGCGATCACGCTCGACGGGGAGCGCATCACCGTGGTCAGCCAGGGGCCGCACCTGGTGGCGACGATCGGCCTGCGCAACCTCCTCGTCGCCCACACGCCGACGGCCACTCTCGTCTGCCCGCCGCAGCGCGCCCAGGAGGTCCGCGGGATCATCCGGCGCTTGATGGCCGATCCGCGGCTGGCCGCGTGGCGTTGAGGCGGATGCGCACGCTGGGCCTCGATGTCGGGTCGCGGCGGATTGGGGTGGCGATCAGCGATGCGCTCGGGCTCAGCGCCCAGCGGCTCACGGTGGTAGCTCGCCGAGGGCCGCGGGTGGACGCCGCCGCGATCGTCCGCCTGGCGGAGCAGCACGCGGTGGGCGCGGTCGTCGTCGGCCTGCCGCTCACGCTGCGCGGGGAGCGCGGCCCGTCCGTCCGTCCGGTGGAGGCGTTCGTGGACAGCCTGCGGCAGCGCATGCACATCCCTATCGTGTACGTGGATGAACGATTGACCACCGCAGAAAGCCAACGCGTGATGCGCCTGACGAACACCTCCACGCGCCACCAGCCGGGCCGACTCGACGAGATGGCCGCCCAGCTCATCCTCCAGCAGTACCTTGACCGGCAGCGCGCCGAACCGGTGGAGCCCGCCGATGGGTGATCCGGCGAAAATCGCCGCCGTGGCGCACCGCACGCGCCTCAACCCCGCCTACGCCATCACGACGTGGCCGAACGGCGTCCGGGTGGTGGTCCATCCCATGCCAGGGTCGCAGTCGGTGTCGGTCGGGGCGTGGGTCCACGCCGGGGGGCGGTACGAGGACCCGACGCATGCCGGCATCTCCCACTTCGTCGAGCACCTCGTCTTCAAGGGGACGCGCCGGTGGTCGTGCGAGGCGCTGGTGCGAGAAATTGAAGGGGTGGGCGGCTCGCTCAACGGGTTCACGACGGAGGAGTTCACCGCCTATGTCGCCAAAGTCCCGCGGCGCTACGCCCAGCGGGCGGTCAGCGTCCTGGCCGAGATGATCCGTTCACCCCGCCTCGCGGCCGAGGACATCGAGCGGGAGCGGGAGGTCATCCTTGAGGAGATCCGGATGTACGACGATTCGCCTGGGCAGTACGTCCACGACCTCTTCAACCAGCTGCTCTGGCCCGCCCATCCGCTGGGGGAGCTCTTGTCAGGCACGATCGATTCCGTGCGTCGCATCACGCGCTCCGAGCTCGTGGCGTACTGGCGCCGCATGTACCAGGCGCGCGGCCTGCTCGTGGCGGCCGCAGGCGCCATCGAGCCGGAGGCGATTACGCGCTCGCTGCGGTGTGGGTTCGGCTCTATGCGCAGGGCTCGGCGCCCCCCGAGCTTCCTGCGGGCTCCGCATCCGCGGCGGGTCCCGCAGGTGCGCGTCTGGAACAAGCCGACCGAGCAAACCCACCTGTGCCTCGGCACCTATGCGGTGCCGCGCACGCATCCGGACCGGTTCGCGCTCGAGCTGCTGCACGTCATCCTCGGCGGGAACATGTCGTCGCGCCTGTTTCGCGAGGTGCGGGAGCGGCGCGGGCTCGCCTATGAAGTCGGCACGCAGATCAAGCGGTTCTACGACACCGGCGCCTTCGTGCTGTACGCCGGCTGCGACACGCCCAAGCTGCGCGCGACGCTGGAGACGATGAGCCGCGAGCTCTCGCGGTTGCGGCGCCAGCCGGTGCCGGCGGCGGAGCTCAAGCGCGCGAAGGAGTACTACGCCGGCCAGCTCGTCATGAGCCTCGAAGATACGATGGAGCACATGCTGTGGGTCGGCGAACAGGCGGCCATGATCGGCCGCGTCGGGCGCACGACGAGCCTCCTCGCGCACATGGAGCGGGTGACCCCGCGCGACATCCAGCGCGTCGCCCGGTCCTTGTTCGACACCGATCGGATGCACCTGGCGGTGCTGGGCCCGGTGGCGGAGACGGAGACGTCGCGGTTGGCTGTGCTCTGCCGGATCGGATGACGCAGCGGATGGAACGCCCGGCCCGCGTCCTGCCGATCCGCGTCGCCCCGAGCCTGCTCGCCTGCGATTTTTCACGGCTGGCCGACGAGATCCACAAGGTGGAGGACGCGGGGGCCGACTGGCTGCACGTGGACGTGATGGACGGCCACTTCGTGCCGAACCTGACGCTCGGACCGGTCGTGGTCGAAACGATCAAGCGGGAGAGCCGGCTGCCGCTCGACGTCCACCTCATGCTGGACCGCCCGGAGCGGTACGCGGAGCGGTTCATCGACGCCGGGGCGTCGCTGCTGACCGTCCACGTCGAAGCACCAGGGCTGCAGGAGGCACGGATCCTGCGCGAGACGCTCGACACGATCCGCCGCCGGGGGGCGACGCCCGGCCTATCAGTGCGCCCCAAGACGCCTGCGGAGGCTCTGAAGCCATTCGCGGACTCCCTCGGGCTGGTCCTTGTCATGACGGTGGAGCCGGGATTCGGCGGCCAGGCGTTCATGCCGGAGGTTGTGCCCAAGATCCGCGAGGTGCGCCGCTGGTTCGGAGGTGATCTGGCAGTGGACGGGGGGATCACGGAGGCGACCGCCGCCACCTGCCGCGAGGCCGGGGCAAACGTGTTCGTCGCGGGGACGTACGTCTTCCATTCGCTCTCGTATCGGGAAGCGATCCAGTCGTTGCGGGGGAGCTAACGGATGGGCATCGCGTTCGGGACGGAAGGATGGCGGGCGGTCATCGCCGAAGACTTTACGTTTGACAACGTCCGGACCGTGACCCAGGCGGTCGCCGAGCACGTCCACCGCCGCGGACGGGCGGGCACGCTTACGATCGGGGTTGGGTACGACACGCGATTCCTCTCTCGGCGCTTCGCCCAGGCGGTCTGTGAGGTGCTGGCGGGCAATGGCCTGCGCAGCCTCCTGACGCGCGACGCCATCCCAACGCCGGCGGTGAGCCGGTTCGTCGTCGAGCGCCGGCTGACGGCTGGCATCATGGTGACGGCCAGCCACAACCCCGGCATCTACAACGGGCTCAAGGTCAAGGAGGCGTTCGGGGGATCGGCGACGGCCGAGACGGTCGCGTCCATCGAGCGCCGCCTCGGGCGCGGCACAGTGCGACGCGTCGCGTTTGAGGATGCCGAAGCGCAGGGGTGGGTGCGGACCGTGGAGATGCTCCCGCCGTTCCTGCGGGGCATCCGGTCGTTTGTGGATCTCGCCGCGATCCGCCGATCGCGGCTGCGCGTCATCGCGGATCCGATGCATGGGGCCGCGGGCCGGCTCATCGAGCGGCTCCTGCACGGCGGCCGGTGCCGCGTGGAGACGATCCGGGCCGAGCGCGACCCGCTGTTTGGCGGCGAAGCCCCCGAGCCGATCGCCTCGCATCTGCAGCCGTTGCGGCGGCGCGTGCGGCAGGCGCGCGCGGATCTCGGGATCGCCAACGACGGCGACGCGGACCGGCTCGGCATCGTGGGGCCGGACGGGGAGTGGCTTAACCCCGGCCAGATCCTCTGCGTCCTGCTCGCCCACCTGGTGACCGCGCGAGGGTTGCGCGGGGCGGTCGTGAAAACCGTGTCGAACACCACGATGATCGACCGGATGACGCACGCCCTTGGCGTGCGGCTCATCGAGGTGCCGGTGGGGTTCAAGTATGTCGCTGCGCATATGCTCAAGGGTGGCGTCCTGCTCGGCGGGGAAGAGTCGGGGGGCATCGGGATCAGCGCCTATCTGCCGGAGCGCGATGGTATCCTCAACGGCTTGCTGCTGCTGGAGGCGCTGGCGGTCCAGCGGCGGTCGCTGCCCGCCCTCCTGGGGCGCCTGACGCGGCGCTACGGCCGATGGGCGTACGGGCGGCGGGATCTGCGCCTGAAGCCCGTCCAGGTGGACGGCCTGTTCCGCCGGCTGGAGCGGCAGCCGCCAGGCCGGCTGCCCGGCGGGCCGGTCGTTCGCGTCAACCGGCTCGACGGGATCAAACTGATCGGCCGCGACGAGAGCTGGCTGCTGTTTCGCCGCTCCGGGACCGAGCCGTTGGTGCGCATCTACGCGGAGACCCCGCGCGCCTCCCGCCTCGCGGCGCTGCTCTCCTTCGGGGTGCGTCTCGCTACACAGACGTGAGCCGTCAATTCCCAGAGCCCTGAGCCTTCAGCCCAGAGCCGCTCATGGACCCCGCGCGCATCCGGAACTTCTGCATCATCGCCCACATCGACCACGGCAAATCCACGCTCGCCGACCGGCTCATCCAGCAGGCCGGGACGGTGGACCGGCGCGTGTTCCGGGACCAGCTGCTCGACGACATGGAGCTGGAGCGCGAGCGGGGGATCACGATCAAGGCCTCCTGCGTGCGGCTTCGCTACCAGGCCGCGGACGGGCAGATGTACCTCCTCAACCTCATCGACACGCCGGGCCACGTGGACTTCTCGTTTGAAGTGGCCAAGAGCCTCCAGGCGTGCGAAGGGACGCTCCTCGTCGTGGACGCCGCGCAAGGGGTCGAGGCGCAGACCGTCGCCAACTATGCCCAAGCGCAGGCGCGGGGGCTCGCGGTGATCCCGGTGATCAACAAGATCGACCTGCCGAACGCCCAGCCGGCCGTCGTCGCGAAGGAAGTCGGCCAGCTCCTTGGCGCCTCCAGCCCGCGAATCACCTACACCTGCGCGAAGGACGGGCGCGGAGTCGCGGCGCTCTTCGAACGGATCGTTCAGGACGTTCCGCCACCGTCCGGCGATCCGGCCAAGCCGCTGGCGGCACTCATCTTCGACTCGACCTACGACGCCTACAAAGGCGTGATCGCGTTCGTCCGACTCGTGAACGGCGTGCTGAAGCCCGGCCAAGAGGTCATCTTGCTCGGGCGCGCCAAACGGTTCGAGGTGCAGGAGGTCGGCATCCTCGCCCCGCGGCCGGAGCGGGTCGATGCCCTGCATGCCGGCGAGGTGGGGTACTTCACGGCCACGATCCGTGACCCGCAAGACGTCGTGCCGGGGGACACGGTGACCGAGACCGTCCGGCCGACGCCAACGCCCTTGCCGGGATTCCGGCCGCTCTCCCCCATGGTGTTCGCCGGGATCTACCCGGCCAGCGCCCAGGAGCTGACGGCGCTGCGCAAGGCGATGGAGAAGTTGGCGCTCAACGACGCCGCCTTCCGGTTTGAGCCGGAGCAGTCCGAGGCGCTCGGCCAGGGGTTCCGGTGCGGGTTCCTCGGGCTGCTGCACATGGAGATCGTGCAGGAGCGGTTGGAGCGGGAACACGGGGTGGCGCTGGTGCTGACGACCCCCAGCGTCGTCTACCAGGTCAAGGAACGCAACGGCACGCTCACGGAGATCCATCGGCCGTCGGATCTGCCGCAGCACTCGCGGGTCGAGCACGTCGCCGAGCCGTTCGTGCGCGTCGTCATCCTGGGGCCGGCCGATGCGCTGGGCCCGCTGATGGATCTCGCCACGCGCAAGCGCGGCCTCTACCGGACCACCGACTACCTGAGCGAGACGCGGGTGAAGCTGACGTTCGACCTGCCGCTGGCGGAGATCCTCGTCGATTTCTACGACCGGTTGAAATCGATCACCCGGGGCTACGGGTCGTTCGAGTACACGTTCATCGGCTACCAGCCCTCGGCGCTCGTCCGGTTGGATATCCTGCTCAACGGGAAGCTGTGCGAGCCGCTGTCCTCCATCGTGCCCAAAACACAGGCGTACGAGCGGGGCAAGGCGCTGGTCGAGCGGCTCAAGGTCTTGATTCCGCGGCAGCTGTTCCAGGTCGTCATCCAGGCGGCGATCGGCAGCCACATCGTCGCGCGCGACGCGATCCGGCCGCTAGCCAAACACGTCACGGGCAAGTGCTACGGTGGCGATATCACTCGCAAGCGCAAGTTGTGGGAGCGACAACGAGAAGGGAAGCGGCGCATGAAGCAGTTCGGGAACGTCGAAATCCCTCAGGAGGCGTTCCTGGCGGTCCTGCAGCTATGACGCCCCAGACAGCCGGCCGGCCGGGGGCGGCGAAGCCCGCGTGGCGGGAGAATCTCGAATCCATCCTCTGGGCGGTCGGCATCGCCCTCCTCATCCGGACGTTCATCGTCGCCCCGTTCAAGATCCCGTCAGGGTCCATGCGGCCGACGCTCATTGAAGGCGACCGGATCCTCGTCAACAAGTTCGGTTACCGGTTCCAGCCGCCGCAGCGAGGCGACATTGTGGTCTTCCGGTATCCCGACAACCCCAAGCGGCCCTTCATCAAGCGGCTCATCGCCCAGGGCGGCGAGACGGTTGAAATCCGCGAGGGGAAGATCCTGATCAACGGCCGGCCGCTGGAGTCTCCAGCGTTCGTGCGGGATTCTGCCTACCAGAACCAAGGTCTCTACGGCCGCGCGGGGCAGCTCGTCGAGGTGCCGGCGCACGCGTTCTACGTCCTTGGAGATAACTCGGGCGCCTCTCATGACAGTCGGTTCTGGGGCTTCGTGCCGAAACGGTTCATGATCGGTAAGGCGTTGTGCATCTTCTGGCCACCCAACCGGATCCGTGTGCTGCGGTGATCGGCGGCGGCCGCTGGTTGCGCGGGGCAGGTCATTGTGTTAGAGTAGACGCATTCGTGACTCCATGGACACAAGGAGGTTGAGGCGATGAAACGAGTCATGAGCGGTGTGGTGGCTATGGCGGCGCTGGCGTTGGCTGGCTGCGAGACGGTCGGGACCGCCGCGCAGTCCAAGACCGTCCAGGGCGGGCTGCTCGGCTCCGGGTTGGGGGCCGCGGCGGGCGCCATCATTGGCAACCAGTCGGGACGCGCCGGCGAAGGGGCCGCGATCGGGGCGGGCTTGGGCGCCCTGGGTGGTGGCCTCATGGGGAACGCCTTGCAGGAGCAGGAGCGCAGGCTCCAGCAGCAGCAAACGCCGGTCGCCACGAGCAAGACGAAGTTCTGCCCGGTGGGCGGGGAGCTGTACGGCGAGGACGTGAAGTACTGCCCCAACCACGGCGTGGAGCTCCGCTACAAAGAGTAACTTCGTTCAGGGTTCTGGGTTCGGGGCTCAGGGTACCCCCAGAGCCCACAGCCCTGCGCCCAGAGCGATTCGTTGATGAGCTTGGCCAGTAAGATCTCGATCATCCGGATCTTATTGGCGCCGGCGATCGTCGCCGCCCTCGTCTACTACCATCCCGCGCGGGATGGCCTCCGGGTGCTCGCCCTCAGCTTGTTCCTCGTCGGCATGGCCTCGGATGCGCTCGACGGATGGATCGCCCGGGCCGCGCGGCAGCACAGCCAGCTCGGCGCCCTCCTGGACCCCATCGCGGACAAAACCCTGATCTTGAGCGCCCTCATCACGTGCGCCTCGGTGAAGGGGCTGCCCGAGTGGATGCAAATCCCCGCCTGGTTCATCGTGATCGTCATCAGCCGCGACGCGTTGGTAATCGTCGGATCGAGCATTCTCTTCAGCCTCCGGGGCCGCTGGGAGGTCCACCCGGATGTCCTCGGCAAGGTGGCTACCGCAGCGCAAATGTGCGTCGTCCCCATCGTCCTGTTGGGGTGGCCCCTCAAGCCAGTCGCCATCGGAATCGCCGCCCTCCTTACGGTGGCATCCGCCGGCACCTACC
Source organism: uncultured Planctomycetales bacterium (assembly GCA_964373825.1). Classification (GTDB taxonomy): domain Bacteria; phylum Omnitrophota; class Gorgyraeia; order Aquiviventales; family Aquiviventaceae; genus CAYJWO01. The sequence goes on along the minus strand of CAYJWO010000002.1, from coordinate 11,434 downwards.
TGCGTCGGGGCGTGCGGCTCCTCAATTGAGATGTCGGTGGCACTCGTCGGCCGGCCCAACGTCGGCAAATCCACGCTCTTCAACCGGCTGATCGGCGGCCGGCAGGCCATCGTGGCTCCGGAAGCCGGGACGACCCGAGATGGTCTCATCGGATCCACCACCTGGCGCGGGCGAACGTTGACCATCGTCGATACGGCCGGGGTACTCCTGGCACCCTCTCCGGGGTTGGATACCGCCATCCAGCGCCACCTCGTCGCCACCCTCCAGTCCGCCGACGTGATCGTCTTGATCGGCGACGGAGGGCGGGGCCTGCTGCCGCTCGACCAGGAGGTCCTCGACCGGTTGCGCCGGCTGAACCGGCCGATTATCCTGGCGGTGAACAAGCTGGACCGGTCGCAAGCGGTCCCCTCGGAATGGTACGAGCCCGGGATCGAGCCCGTCGTCGGCATCTCCGGGTTGCACGGACGCGGGATCGGCGAGCTCCTGGACGCGATCGTCGAGCGGCTCGCCCCCGACCCATCGGTTTCGGCTGAGCGTCCTGGCGCCGACGCGTCCACGGACGTGGTCATCGCGGTGGTCGGCCGGCCAAACGCCGGCAAGTCCTGCCTGGTGAACGCGCTCGCCAGCCGGGAGCGCGCCATCGTCAGCGAGGCGCCGGGGACGACGCGCGACGCGGTGGAGACGCTGCTCGAGGCGAGGGGCCGGCGGGTGCGGCTCATTGACACCGCCGGACTGCGGCATCGTAGCAAGGTGCGGGCCCCCGTCGAGGTGTTCTCGATGGCGCGCACGCGGGCAGCCATCGGCCGGTGCGACGTGGCGATCCTGGTGCTGGACGCGTCGCTGGGCGTGACGAAGGACGACCGCCGGATCGCCTCGCTGCTGCAGGACGCCGGGTGCGGCTGGGTCGTGGCGGTCAATAAGTGGGATCTGCTGCAGGACCGCGCCGCGCGCGCGGCCAGCCCGCGCCTCACCCGCGGGCTGCCCCAGGCGGCCGGCGTCCCGGCCGTGGCCACGTCCGCCATCACCGGATTCCAGGTGGCCCGTATCCTGGAGGCCGCGATGCGGGCCGCCAACATCATGCGCCGCCCCCTTTCCGAGGCCGTGTGTACCGGACTCGTGAATCCGTTGTGGGTCGCGCACCCGGTGGTCCGGCGGCGCGGGCGCCCGATCCATCTGCGAGCTGCCCGATGGATCCCGGGCCGCCCCGTCTACATCGCGCTGGCGACCGATCCGCCGGGGTTGCTGCCGCCTAAGTTCCAAGCGTACCTGACGAATCGCTTGCGGGCCCACCCTCGCTTACAGGGTGCCGCGATTCGCCTCATGCGCCAGAGCGGCCCTCCGCCGAAATGACCGAGTGGCTGCTGGCCCTGGCAGCGTCCTACCTGTTGGGGTCCATTCCAACCGCCTACCTGCTCGTCCGGTGGACGGCTGGCATTGACGTGCGCACGGTGAGCAGCGGCAACGTGGGGGCCACGAACGCCGCGCGCGCGGCCGGTGGTCGGGTCGGACTTGCGGTGTTTGTCCTCGACGTCCTCAAAGGGCTGCTCGCGACGCTGGTCGTTGCACCCTGGGTGCTCCACCCGTTGCCGTCGAGCGGACCGTTCGCCTGCGGGCTGGCCGCGGTGACGGGCCACATCTTTCCCGTGTTCTTGGGGTTTCGTGGAGGGAAGGGGGTGGCCACGGCCGTGGGGGTGCTGGTGGGCGCGTTGCCGGTGGGCGCGCTCGTCTTCGGCCTCACGTGGCTGACGTGCTTCCTGATCTGGCGCTACGTCTCCGTCGGCTCGATGGTCGCTGCTTGCTCCATCCCGGTGACGTCTCTCGTCGTGGGGCAATCTCTCAGTCTGACACTCCTCGCCACCACCCTCGCCCTCCTCGTTGTCGTCCGCCACCGCGCCAACCTCCAACGCCTGCTGCAAGGTTGTGAACCCTCCGTAAAATTTTTCCGTCCTCACCCTTGACAGCGTCAATTGCGATCAGGTAGCCTTCTGGCAAGGGACTATTAAATACGTTGATAAACTAAGTGTAAAGTGTCCAGCACGAAAAGGCACACCCCGAGAGATCGGGGGTCGCAAAACTACGGGTCCGACACGGACAGCCGGGTTGCCGAAGGGCAGCCCGGCTGTCATGTTGTTGTCAACAGGGGAGGGGGTTTCGATGGTACAGGCGGCTCGGCGTCTTGCGGTGGCGGTGCTCATCTGGGGGCTTAGCGGCGGCGTGGTGGAAGCGGCGTGTCGAAACCTGGTAGACCGGGAATTTCTCGGCGTCTGGTGTCGGGCAAGCAGGAGCGAGAGCTACAGCGGCAAGTGGATCGTGGACGGCGGGTTTTTCGACGGGCGGCTCGACATCATCGGAAGCTATGCGACGGCGCAGCAGACGTATGAGCGTCGTGGCTACCTCCATACCGACCGGGAAGTCGGTTATGTGACGACCGTGGGCGTCCGTTCTGGCGCCGGCGTCACCATCAGCGAGTCGCGCCAGGTCCAGGAGCAGCTCCCGGACGGCGGGGTCTTCGACGGGGACATCCGGCTGCAGGTCGAGCGGGATACGCAGGTCATTGAGAAGTGGGGAACCCTCCATACGCCTCAGATGCACGGGGTTCTCGAGCGTACGGAGTACCGGGAGGGGGCGGACATCTCCATCAGCGAGTCGCGCCAGGTCCAGGAGCAGCTCCCGGACGGCGGGGTCTTCGACGGGGACATCCGGCTGCAGGTCGAGCGGGATACGCAGGTCATTGAGAAGTGGGGAACCCTCCATACGCCTCAGATGCACGGGGTTCTCGAGCGTACGGAGTACCGGGAGGGGGCGGACATCTCCATCAGCGAGTCGCGCCAGGTCCAGGAGCAGCTCCCGGACGGCGGGATCTTCGACGGGGACATCCGGCTGCAGGTCGAGCGGGACTGGAGGGGGCGTGGCGCGGATACGCAGGTCATTGAGAAGGTGGGACAGATCGACGGTCCCGAGTTTAATGGTACGGTGTCACGGACAGAGTATCGCGATGGTCGCGATGTGTCCACTTCTGAGACCCGCGAAGGCGAGTGGTTCATCGCTCCCAACTACTGGGCAGGCGGTACATGGTCCATCCAGAGTGATGGCAACGGGACGATTGTAGATGACCAGCGGTACTGGTAGACCTAAACCCATGCAAACGCAAGGGAGCGTGTGATGCGCGTAGGAAAGTTGGGCGCGGTGTGTGTCCTAGCCCTTGGCGTGTTGGGAAGTGAAAGGGCGTTCAGCTTGGCATGGGCAGAGTCAACCGCGGCTGAAGTCGCCGAACCGACAACGGCTCCAGGGACGGATCAAGTACTCTCCATGATTGGGAACCTCGCGTCGGTGCGTGATTACGAACGGTTGTATTGGATCTTGCACGCGATCGAACAGCAGGCCGCGCCAACTCGGGCCGACCTCCTCGCTCGGCTGGATGCTCGGGTTCAGGAACTCCTGCAGGGTGTGGCGTCGACCGTCGTAGTCAACGCGACGACCACGACCGATGTCACACCTGATCAGCCAACCACGCCGCACGCCTCCCAGGACATGGCGGCTGCGAGCCAACGGCTCAAGGAGCGAGTTGAGGAGCGGCTCGCTCAGCGACCGATGACAGAGGTCTCTACGCGAGAGGAGGTCGATCAGGCGCTCACCAAGCTTGAGGATCGTGGCGACACCGAGGGCTGGATGAAAGAGCTGTTTGACGCTTCACGCAAGATCCAACGAGTAGAAGACAAGGCAGACCGCGCAGCACTCCGAGCGCGCCTAGACCAACTACGAAGAGGACGGCTGCAGGCGTCCACCAGAAGCCAGGATCTCTCAAAACACCTGCCATAGACCACCCGCCTCTCTCGATCCTCCTGACTTGTCGTTACTCAAGACGAGAGATGGTTTTCCGTTGACGAGGTTCGGCATACCTCATAGAATATTCTCCGTTCATGAAGACGTGTACGTCAGAAGGACAGTTGGAGTTATTCGATGTGGCACCGGCAGCCAGGTTGCGGCCGGCGCGGCACATGGACCGCCCGCTCCATCTGCAGGTGCGCTACGATCAGCTCGTGCTGGCCAGCATCGGCGGATTGGTTGGCTTGACGATCGTGTTCGCCTCCGGGGTCGAGCGCGGCAAGCGGCTGGCCAGAACCGAGCGGCCGATCGTGGCCCCGGTTCCACAAACCGCCAAGGCACCGGCAACCCCCGAGGTACTCTCGACCAAGCGATCGGAGCCGGTCGTGTCGCCTGCGATGCCGAAGGCCGCCGCGCCATCGGTGCCGGCGCTCAAGAAGGGCTACGCGGTGCAGGTCGTGACGTACAGCCAGCCGCAGTTGGCGACTCGCGAGGTCCGGCGCCTCAAGGATCAGGGCGAAGACGCCTTCGTGATCACGAACGGCGCGCGCACGATGGTATACGTTGGACCTTTTACTTCCAAAGGGCACGCCCAGAAGAAGGTGAGCCTGTTGAAGCCGCGGTACGGTGACTGTTTCGTGAAGAGCCTCTGACGATGTCACTGCATCGATCGCTGAAAACTTCCCAGGCCAGCGCGACGAGCCGCAACGTGCTCAAGCGCTTCGAGCGCATCCGCCGCATGATGGACACCGGCACGTGGACCGAGGGGCGGTCGGTCTTCGCGCTGCCGAAGCTCAAGCAACTCCGCATCAAGGCCCGCAAGGCCGCCGCCAAGGAAGCCACCGAAACCGCTGCGGCACAACCCGGTGCCGAAGCGGGTGCGACACCCACGCCCTCCAGTTAGTCGGCCGCGGCGTCCTCGATGAGGGCCCCCGCGTCCGTCCGTCCGGCCGATCGAACGGTCAGTATCGCCCGCATGCAGCAGATCGACGCGACCGCCATCGAGACGCTCGGCATCCCGCGCCTCCTCCTCATGGAGCACGCCGGTGTTGCGGTCGCACGCCACGCCACTCAACTCCTCCCGGACCGCTCGAGAACAATTGTTGTCTTGTGCGGGTCCGGATTCAACGGCGGTGACGGCTTGAGCGCTGCGCGGCACCTGCTCGACGCCGGCTACCCCTTGCGGATTGTCCTGGCGGCGGACCGTCAGCGGCTGCGGGAAGAGCCGGCGATCTACGCGACGATGCTCGAGCGGTTGGGTATCACCCTCTGGCCAGCGACGCATCCGGAGCTGGAGTCGTGGCTGGCGGGTGCTGGATTGGTCATTGACGCCTTGCTCGGTCTCGGGGCCGTAGGGCAGGTGCGCGAGCCGATGGCGTCGCTGATCGCCCGGGTCAACCGCAGCGGTCGGCCAGTGCTCGCCGTCGACATCCCCTCGGGGTTGGACGGGGACACCGGACGCCCCCAGGGCTGCGCGGTGCGGGCGACAGCGACCGTGACCTTTGGTCTGGTGAAGCAGGGCTGCTGTCGAGGGGACGGGCCAGCCTACACCGGCCGCTTGATCGTTGAACCGATCACATTTCCACGAGCACTCCTTGAGGCCTCATGACCACGATCCGCGTCGCACTGGGTGAGCGCTCCTACCCGATCGTCGTGAGCCGCACGTACCGCGGCCTGGCGCGCGCGCTGCGCACGGCTCGCGTCCCGCAAGCCGGGTGGGTCGTGACGCACCCGCGGCTGCTGCGGCAGCACGGCCGTCCGCTCCTCGCCGCGTTTCGGGCGGCCGGATGGACGCTGCGGCCGGTCGTCATCCCTGAGTCGGAAACATCCAAGTCGTGGGCGGTCGCCGAGCGACTCATCTGGCGGCTCTCCAAGGCGGCGACGATGCGGCCACCGCTCCTCGTGGCGTTCGGCGGCGGGGTGGTGGGGGATGTAACGGGGTTCGTCGCCGCCGTGCTGCGCCGCGGGATCCCCTACGTCCAGGTGCCGACGACGCTGCTGGCCCAGGTGGACTCCGCCATCGGCGGAAAAGTTGGGGTGGACCTGCCGCACGCCAAGAACTTCGTCGGCGCGTTCTACCAGCCCCGGCTGGTCTACAGCCACACCGGGCTGGTGCGGACGCTGCCGCTGCGGCAGCGCCGCTCCGGCCTGGCCGAGGTGATCAAATACGGCGTGATCGCCGACCCAGAGCTGTTCCGCTTCCTGGAGCGGCACCTCGCCGCGTGCCTGCGCCTCGAACCGCGGGCCGTGGAGACCATGGTCGTGCGGTCGTGTCGCATCAAGGCGCGGATCGTGTCGCGCGATGAGCGCGAGACCCATGGGGACCGAGCGCTTCTGAACTTCGGGCATACCGTCGGCCATGCCCTGGAGGCGGCGACGCGCTACCAGCGGTGGACGCACGGAGAAGCCATCGCCATCGGGATGCGGGTGGCGGGCGAGCTGGCCGCAGCACTCGGCCTATGGGCGGCGGCGGATCAGGCCCGGCTGGTGCGGCTGCTGCGGGCGGCTGGGCTACCGATGGATGCGGCCGGGGTCTCGCGACGCGCGGTGTTCAAGGCGTTGCGCTACGACAAGAAGTTCATTCACGGCCGGCCGCGATGGGTCCTGCCGCGGAAGATCGGGGACGCCGTCGTGACCGAGGCCGTCCCGTGGACCTTGGCCCGTCGGGTGATCAGCCGGTTTACGGGGTGACGGCGAGCGTTTGCTCGGTCCCGTCGCTCAACTGCAACCGCACCGCCCCCTGGCCGATCGCCAGGACGGTCGCCGTGCCCACCGTATCGCCTACGCTCACGACCTGCCCGTTCATCACGGCATACGGCGTGCCGGAGCCCTCCACGATGCCGCTGATGAAGAATCGTCGGCTGGCCGTCGGAACGGCATCGGCGGGAGCTGTCGCCGGAGTTGGCGGAATGGCTGCGGCCGAAGACGGCTCCAGAGGCTGGCTGCCGCCGGCTGGCGAACCGGACACCATCGGGCGCGGGTAGCTCGAACGGCTCAGCGCCCACCACCCGACGATGGCCAGCAGGAGCGACACGGTCACACTCGCCCCCACCGGTGAAGATCGTCGGGTGGTTGTCTGGGGAGCGGGCGGCGGCTGCCCCGGGCGCGCCGGGGCTGCTGGAGGCGGCGTGGCGCGGAGAGGTGGTGGCGGTTCGGCCGGCGGGATCACCGGCCCCTGTTGAGCGCGCCGCAAGGCCTCTTCGATTAAGCTCATGGGGACTCCTCGGTCACGCGGCTGAGGTCGCCAGGACCTGGCCGGAGAGCTCCTGGTAGCTGCGCTGGACCACGTCGCGCGTCACCGACGTGACGCGCAACACGTAGCAGGCCAGCAGCGCGCGATCGCAGATCACATTGATCAGTCGGGGCACGCCCCGCGACGCCCGGAACACCTCCTCCAGCCCCCCCTCGGTCCATTCCGGCAGCCCGTTCGAGCCGGCGACTTGCATCCGGTGCTGGACGTACGTGCGCACCTCGTCGAGATCCAAGGGGCTGATGTGGTAGCGGACGGCGATGCGCTGGCGCAGCTGCTCCAGCGACGGGCTGGCGAGCTTGTCGCGCAGCTGGGGTTGCCCGACGAGGATGATCTGGATGAGCTTCTGCTTGTCCGTCTCGAAGTTGGACAGCAACCGGACCTGTTCCAGGAGGCGCAGGCTCAGGAGCTGTGCCTCGTCAATGAGGAGGACGACGGGATTGCCCAGCCGCATCTGATCCAGGAGGAAGCGATTGAGCTCATCGAGGAGGGCTAGCCGATGGGTGCGGGCGGGGTTCAAGCCGAAGTCCTGGACCGCGCGCTGGAGGAGCTGGAGGTCGGACAGGTTGGGTTGGAGGATGAACGCGGTCTTGGCGGCCGGATCGAGCTGGCGCAGGAGCGCCTTGCAGAGCGTCGTCTTGCCGGTGCCGATTTCTCCGGTGATTTCCACAAACCCCTTGCGCTCCCGGATACCATAGAGCATATGCGAAAGCGCCTCGCGGTGCTTCTTGGAGAGGTACAGGTAGGAGGGGTCGGGGGTTGCCGCGAACGGAGATTCCCGCAAGCCGAAGAACTCCAGATACATGACTTTCGCATTATAGCACACCAGGTCCCCCTAGCGGGGAAGTTGGTTGACAGGGCGACCTTCCGGTGCTAGCCTAATATCGTTATGCTGGAAGAGCGGCGGAGAAGCCCACGGTATCGGGCATACCTGCCGGTTCGTGTTCGTCAGCAGGGAGGCCCCCAGGTCATCGAGACCCTCACCCGGGATCTCTCGGAGGGGGGTCTTCGGTGCCTCAGCCAGCTGATCACCCCGGTCGGCAGCGAGCTGAGCCTCGAGTTGATGCTGTCGACCGGCTCAGAGCCGCTCACCCTGCACGGCCGCTCCGCCTGGTTTCGCACCCTTCCCGACAGCGAACAGTTTGATCTCGGCATCGCCTTCATTGACCTCTCTCCACAGGACCAGCGTCGGCTGGCCACCTATCTCCACCTCCTCAGCTCCCAGACGGTCGCTCTGGGCGTCTGATTTCCGTTCTGTCAATAGTATATAACTTATTACTGTTCAATTAGTTAAGTCGTTCAGTCTTGCTGGATGGCTTAAAATATGATATAGTGTTACGTGAGACATCCTCCTGTCCGCTGGAGGAGGTAGGCGGATGTTCTCTAGACATACGTCTAGTGAGAGGAGGTGAAGACCTCAATGAAGTTTGATCGCCTTATCCACGTCAACGTGTTGACAGGTATCGTGTTAGGCGCGCTCATTGGGCTGTACTTCCCGCTGGAAGCCTATAGGCCGCTGCTGGTCATCGCCGCAGTGGTCATGGGCGCGCAGGTCGTGACGGCGAAGGGGAAACGGTAGGCCGTCGCGAAGGGAAGAATGTCGAAGGGGCTGCCCCCATGGGGGCAGCCCCTTCTTTTTGGCTTGTGCGGGGCGCTGGTCGACGGTACAATACCCCGAACGTCGTCGAGCACACCCAAGAGTGAGGTGTTCGGTGTTTCCCTTCCTGAATCCCCGCACTACCGAGTTTGTCTTCGGGCTGACGGTCGGACTGTCGTTCGCGCTGGCGTGGCACTGGGTCGCGTGGGCGATTCGTTAACGTCGGCGCCGCTCGTCGCGCGTCCAGCGCACGAGCAATCGGCGTACACGGACGCGGTCTGCAGGGTGCGTTCTCAGCCACTCCCACCACGCCACCAGCAGTTCCCGTAGGGCCTTGGGGGTTTCCGCCCGCTGCTTGCGCTCCTGCCGCTTGATCCGTTGCCACTGCTGGTACGCCTCCGCGGGGTTGTTGGCGGAGGCGTTGCCGAAGACATGGGGATGGCGCCGGATCATCTTCCGTCGGGTGGCTCGCAGCAGCGCCGTCAGGGTCAGGCGCCGTTCCCGCTGGGCGGTCAACGCAAGGAAGAGGACGGTGTAGAGGGCGTCGCCCAGCTCGTCGCGCAGCTCGGTCCATCGGCGCGCCCGAACCGTTTCGAACACCTCCCACGTCTCCTCGAGGAGGTAGGGCAGGAGGCGCTCGACGGTTTGCGCCCGGTCCCATGCGCACCCACCGGGGGCTTGGAGTTGGCGGGACGTGGCGACGAGATCCCAAAAGGGATCGGATCGACCGGCGGTCCTCGGCGTGCGTCGTCCGACGGTTTGACCTCGTCGGTGGCGTGTGCTAAGATACGCTCCCATGCGAAGTTCCGTCTCGTATCATCCCACCACTTGGGTGTCGCTGCAAGCGGCCTTGCGGCGAAGACATGGAGTCCAATGAGCATTGCCACGAAATCCGCCGCCTGCACTTCCTGCGGCAAGCGATTGACCCGCAAGTCCTGGTACTATCGTAACGGCAACTACTTCTGCCACAAGCGGTGCTGGGAAACTGAGAAGGCCAAGGGGACGCCGGCCGCCGCAACGACCGAGGCGGCTGACGCGGCCGCGGCGCCGGAACCTACGGCCACCGGCAAGAAAACCGCCGCCAAGGGCGCATAGCCGACCGCCCCACGGAGAGCCGCCATCGCCGACGCGGGCTGCATGTTCTGCCGGATCGCGCGTCGCGAAGCGCCGGCCACGATCGTTGGTGAAACCGACGGCATGATGGCGTTCGCTGATCTCCATCCGCAAGCCCCCACGCATCTGTTGATCATTCCCACCGACCACCTGCCCGCGCTCGCGGACGCCACCAATCGCCATGAGACCCTCCTGGGACGCTTGCTCCTCTTCGCGAGCCATTTGGCCCGACAGTTTCAGCTGGTCGACGGAGGGTATCGCGTGGTCATCAACTCGGGCGCGGGTGCTGGCCAAACCGTTTTTCATCTCCACCTGCACCTCTTGGGTGGGCGCCACATGCAATGGCCGCCCGGATGACCGCGCCGGAGCGCCGGCGCGCGCCGCGCGCGGCCGAGAAGCTCTCGCTCGCCATCCGCGGAGCGGGGGACGCCCTGCAGGCGGAGACCACGAACCTGAGCGCGACCGGGTTGTATTGCCGGCTCGGCCGATTTCTCGCCCCCATGACGAAGCTCCAGCTTGAGCTGGAGGTGCCGGGCGACGGGCGAGCCTCACGGATTCGCGCCGACGGAGTCGTCGTGCGCGTTGACCCGGTGGTCGTAGCGGGCCAGCAGCCGGCGTACCACACCGCGGTATTTTTCACCGAGCTGGCGGACCGGGACCGACGCACGATCGCGCAGTTCGTGGAGCGACGGCTGTCGGCTGGCACCGCGACTCCCACGTCGTCGTGTGGTGGCTCCTAGGCGCGCTCGTTGTCGCGCTGGCGGCGTGGACCGTCTGGTCAGCCCGGGTGGTGCTCTTTCCCTCGCGGCGATCCTTGGCCGCCCCCGCGTCCCCTTCAGCTTGGCAGCCGATTCCCCTGCAGGCGCTCGATCATCGCCCGTTGACGGCCTGGCGGCGGATGGCGCCCAACGCCGGCGGCACGATTCTCCTCTGCCATGGGTACTACGCCGATCGTCACCAGGTCGCCTGCGTGGCGGAGCAGCTGACACGGCACGGATTTGACGCGATCGCCGTCGAGCTGCGCGGGCACGGCGAACGGCCGGGGCCCTGCACGCTCGGCATTCGAGAGGCCCACGACGTGCGTGCCGTCGTCGATTGGATCGAGTCTCAAGGGCGGCCCGCGAGCCGGGGGATCGGTCTCCTGGGGCTCTCGATGGGCGCGGCGGTGGCCTGCCAGGTGGCGGTTGACGATTCGAGAGTGCGCGCGCTGGTCACCGATTCCGCCTATCCGCGGTTCTTTCCGCTCTTGCGGCAGGACATCGCCCAACGGTACCATCTTCCAGGCATCCCCTGGGCCTGGTTGACGTGGTGGGGGCTGTGTCTCATCCTCCGGCGGCGCCTGGGGCGGCTGGACCCGATTCGGCTCGCCGTCCGCGGGCGTCAACCACTGTTGGCGATCCACGGCGGGGCCGATGTGAGAGTGCCGCCCGCCGACGCCGAAGCGTTTGCCGCGGCCTGGCAGGGGCCGACCCAACGATGGAGCGAGCCGGGGGTGCCCCACGTCGGCATGTGTGCGCATGCCCCGGAGGCGTACGGCCGTCGCGTCGCCGCTTTCTTCCGGGAGGCGCTGGCATGTCGCGAGTGATCGCGTTGTTGACGGATTTCGGGACGCGGGATTGGTACGTCGGCGCCATGAAAGGCGTGCTGCT
>CAYJWO010000001.1:0-21819 GCA_964373825.1 uncultured Planctomycetales bacterium | reverse complement strand
CTTGCCCGAGCCGGTGGGGCCGGTGAGGATGACGAGGCCATGCGGCAGCGTGAGGACCTGCCGGAACGTCGCGAGCATCGCCGGCTCGAAGCCCAGGGTCTGCATGTCGAGGATGAGGTTCGCCCGGTCGAGCAGGCGCAGGACGAGCTTCTCGCCGAACACCGTCGGGAGGCACGAGAGCCGCACGTCGATCGTCTTGCTGAAGGCCTGGAACTTGAAGCGGCCGTCCTGCGGCAGCCGGCGCTCGGCGATGTTGAGGCTGCCGAGCAGCTTGATGCGCGTCACGATGGGCTGGAGCATGTGGTGCGGAGGGGCGGTCACCTCCCGCAGCTGCCCGTCCACGCGCAGGCGGATGGCCACCTCCCGCTCCTGCGGCTCGATGTGGATGTCGCTGGCGCGCTCCTGGATGGCCCGCATGAGGAGGAGGTTGACGAATTGGATGACCGGCGCATCGGACGCCTCGTGCTTGAGCTGCTCCAGCTCCGGTGTGCCGTCCAGCTCCGGCCCGGTGATGACCGGCGCGTCGGCGTCCGCGTGGCCCGCGAGGAGCTGGTCCATCGAGCGGGCGAGCCGCGAGGCGGCGTGGTACGAGCGGTCGATCGCCTGCAGGATCGCGCTGCGCGCGGCCACCGCCTTGCGCACGCGGCAGCGGGTCTCGAGGCGCACGGCGTCGATGGCGCGCACGTCCAGCGGGTCCGCCATCGCCACGGTGAGCGCCTCGCCGTCCTTGCCGACGACGATGAGGGCGTAGCGGCGCGCGACGGCCTCCGGGACCAGCTCCACGGCGGCGAGGTCCAGCTCCTGGCTCTCGCCGAGGGCTACGTAGGGCAGCTCGAAGAAGCGCGAGAGGAACTTGGCCAGGGCGACCTCCGCGACGAAGCCGCGGGAGACCGCCGCCTCGCCGAGCCGCTGCTTGTGCTCCGGCTGGGCGTCCAGGAGCTCGCGCAGCTGCTGGGCGCTCAGCAGCCCCTGCTCGAGCAGCGCTTCACCGATCAGTCGGTTCGCCGGCATCGATCAGTTGGGGGTCGCGGCCTCCGCGGGCTCACGCCACTGGATCGTGGTCTTGGGCCCCGGCGTGTTGGGGCTGAACGCGGGCGGCTGGGTCGCCACCTGCTCCTCGCTGAAGATCTTCGCCGTCACGAAGATGAGGAGTTCCACTTTCTCGACGTCGTTCGTCTCGCGGCGAAACGGAATCCCCAGCCACGGGATGTCGCCCAGGAGGGGGATCTTGTGGAAGCCCTGGGTCTTGATGTCCTTCGTGAGCCCGGCGATCACGATCGTGTCGCCGCTCTCGACGAGGATCTGCGTTTCCGCCTCGCGGGTGTCGAGGATGGGGTACTCCGCCAGGGTGAAGCCGCCGGCGTTCTTGGCCGCCAGCGTGCTGGTGAAGGAGCTGACGGTGGGGTGGACGATCATGTTGATGTGGTTGGCGCCGGCGATCTGGGGCACCACGCGCAATTGCACGCCGATGTCCTGGTAGTAGTCGAGCGACGTGACGGTGGTGGTCGAGGTCGTCCCGGCCACCGAGGCGGTCAGGATGGGGAACTGCGTCCCGACGAGGATGTTCGCCTCCTGGTTGTCCAGCGTCATGATGGAGGGCGCGGAGAGCGTGTTCGTGTGGACGTCCTCCTCCAGCGCATGGAGCAGGATGTCGAACTGGGTGCCGGTGAGCTTCTGGAAGCGCAGCCCCAGGCCGGTGTTGAGGAAGCCGGAGGTGCTGATGGCGTCCGACTTCGGGTTGGACGCGGCGGACGAGGCGATGAACGCCAGGTTGTGGCCCGCGAACCCTAAGCGCGTGTCGCCGCTGCCGCTCTTGTCCACCGCCACGCGGTTGAAGAGCGCGTCGTCCGTGCCGGTGGCCCCCGTGCTGAGCTCCACCCCGATGTCCTTGAGGCGGTCGCGGGCCACCTCCATGAAGCGCGACTCGATGAGGACCTGCTGGGGGATGGAATCAATCTCGGCGACCATGTGGGCCACCCGGTCGATGACCGCCGGGATGTCGGTGACCACGAGCTGCTTGGAGCGGGCCCGGCGCTCCCCGGCGGCCTTGCCGCCGCGGGACGGGCGGCCCGCCGCGGTGGAGCCGCTGCGCGCGGTCGAGCCGGTGCCGCTGGCGCCGAACATGCCGAACTCCCAGCCCTTCTGCCCCGTCACCTCCAGGACCTGGACGCGGCCGCGCGCCGAGAGCTGGGCTTCGATGACCGGCTTGACGTCGTTGGCGTCCACGTAGCGCAGCTGGAACACCCGGGAGCTGAGCGGCTGGGCGTCGTTGAGCTCGTTGAGCTTGGCGATCGGCAACACGATAATGACGTCCCCGTTGCGCTCGAACCCGAAGCCGTACGGCTTGAGGACCGCGTCGAGCGCTTGGTCCCACTGGACGTTGACGAGGCGCACCGACACCGTGCCTGAGACCTCCCGGCCCACGACGACGCTCAGGCCCGTCTGCTGCGAGAAGGCGTCCAGCACCCGGCTAATGTCGGTGTCCTTGACGTCAATGGTCACCATGCCGCCGTCTTTCAGCGTCATGGAGGCGTTCTTGGCCGCCTGGACCCAGACGGCGCCGCCGATGAGCGCCAGCGCCAGGCCAAGGACCGGCCCGGTGAGGACGTTCCGCCGCGAGGTTCGCTCGGCGTGCTCCGCCGTGCGCTGCCGCTTTGCGTGCTCTCCCATGCGCCTCCCCCCCTGTGTGCTGGTGACCCTGGTGACCCTAGGACGCCGCCCGCCGTCGGGCGCGGCCGTTGTGGCGCGTGCGTCCGTTGCCGTTGGTGGAACGGTCGGTCTGGCTGTGGGCGATGCGGAACAATCGGGTGAACGGCAGCTGGGTCAAGATGAGGAGCTTCGCGATGAGGTGAGCGGAGGGCTCGTCCTTGGAGCTGAGGATCTGGCTGATGCGGCCGCGCGACACGCCGAGCTCAGCGGCGACCTGGGACTTCGAGTAGCTAGACACGGTGAGCCACGACGAAAGGACGTCGCCGCGCACGACGACTGTCGGCAGTCGCATGTGTTGACCAGGCCTCAATTGTGTTTTAGTAGCGGTAAAACCGGGAAGGCAACTCTACGCCGGAGGCGGGAGGGTTGTCAAGCGGTTTTCTTATCGAGGTCGGACCACGATATGATGACCTGGTCCGTATCGAGGTCCGACTACGATACGCGACTACGATACGGGGCGAGAGGAGCGCGGGGGGAGGCCAGCGAGACCCTGGAGACCCCAGGCGGGACGGCCCTGGCGGCGGCAGGCGAGGAGCAGGCCGGCGAGCATGGCGAGGTTGCCGAGGCAAAAGTAGAAGGCGGGCGAGAGCCAGCGCGCGCGGCGGCCGTACCGCTGGCACAGGTAGCCGGCGTAGGCGGCGAGGTAGAACGCCCCTTGGAGTGTCAGCGCCCACGCCGCCCAGGGGGCCGGCAGCCAGAGGCTGCTGAACAGCAGTGTCACCATGGCGAGCGGGGCGACCGTCCGCAGGACCTTGTGCGAGAAGAACTCGAGCGCGATCCATCCGCGCAGCGGATTGAGCAGTGCCAGGAGCTCGCGCACCTGCTGGCAGTTGCCGACGGCGATGCGCCGCCGGCGCGCGAACTCTCCTTCCACCGAGGCGGCCTCGCGCTCCCACGCGACCGCGCCCGGCTCGTACACCGCCCGGAACCCCGCCGCCACGATGCGCATGGGGATGAGGTAGTCGTCGTTGATCAGCGCGGGCTCCAGCGGCTGGAACAGCCGCCGGCGGATCGCGTAGAAGGCGCCATGGGCGCCGAGAATCGAGTGCAGCCGGCTTTCCTGCTGCTTGAGCCACGTTTCATACCGCCAGTAGAGCCCTTCCCCCTGCGCGCGCAGGTCCGTAGCTCCCCCCAGCCGATAGCGCCCCGAGACGCAGCCGACCTTCGGGTCGGCGAACGCCGAGACGAGCCGGCGGAGTGCTGCCGGCTCCAGCGTGCCGGAGGCGTCGGAGAACACCACGAGCTCGCCGTGGAGCTGCGGCACGGCGTGGTTCAGCAGGGCGACCTTGCCGGCGTGCTCCGGCATGCGCAGCAGCCGGACCCAAGGCTCGCCGCAGGAGTGGACGATCGCGTCGGTGCGGTCCGTCGAGCCGTCGCTGGCGACGACGATCTCCAGCTGGTCCTTCGGGTAGTTGAGGGCGAGGCTGTTGCGCAGCTTCTCGCCGATGTGCCGCTCCTCGTTCCACGCCGGGATGAGCAGCGAAACCGACGGCATGATGTCGCGCCGACGAGGCTCCCGCCCGACGAGCCGCGCCAGCAACCACGCGAGCAGCGGATATCCAATGTAGACGTAGATGAGGAGACCGAACGAGACCCAGAAGAGGCGCGTCATCGGAACGCGCGGCGCAGCCGGTTGCTCATGGCGCGGGCCAGCGGCCGGGGATCGTCCCACGCGAAGACGCCAAAAACGTTCGTGCCCCAGAGCGACCGCAGCCACGCCAGCCACGGGGCCGGAATCCCGGCGGCCACGGCGGGTGCCTCGCAGCTTTCGTGCAGCGAGCCGACACCGAAGTCCGGCGGATATTGGCGGAGGGCGATCAGCTTGATCCCCACCCCGCGCAGCGCCTCCAGCCGCCGGCCCAGCTCCCGCGCCAGGCACAGGCTTTGAGGCGCCTTGAGGCCCAGGAGGAAGGCGGCCGCGGCGCTCATCGGCCGCTGGCCGCGGCAGCGGATGGCGTGCGTCGCTTGAGGCTGGCCAGCGTCCGCTTGACCGTGGCGTCGTCGCACCGGCGGCCGCGGCGCGCCAGATGCAGGCGCAGCGCCGACGCACCGGTCATCTCGTTGATGAGGATTTGGCGCGTCGCGCCGACCGACGAGGGATCGAGCGGTTCGTACGAGGCCGGATCGCGCAGGACGGCTGCACTGTGCAAACCGGCTTTATGCGTGAAGGCGCAGCGGCCGACGATCGGCCGGTGCCGGCCCACCGGAATCCCGGTGTAGCGCGCCACAAGGCGCGAGAGCGCCGCCAGCTGCTCCATCCGCCAGGGGTTCGGCGCGCCGTAGAGCGTCTTGAGTGCCGCGCACACCTCCGCCAGCGGCGGGATCCCGCTGCGCTCGCCCAGGCCGTTGATGGTCACGTCCACGACGGTGGCCCCCGCCTCCAGCCCGCTGACCGCGTTGGCCACCGCCATGCCGAGGTCGTTGTGGCAGTGCAGATGCACGGGCACCGGGCAGGCCGCGCGGACGCGCGCCACGAGTGCTACCGTGCCCGTCGGGGTGAGCACGCCGACGGTGTCCACAACGCTAATCCGGTCGGCGCCGGACGCCACCGCTACGCGGTACGCTTCCAGCAACTCCGGGAGCGCTGTGCGACTCGCGTCCTCGCAGGAGTAGCGCACCCGCAGCCCCAGCGACTTCGCGTAGGCCACCGCGTCCACGATGCGCTCCAGCGCTTCCGCCTTGGTGATGCGCAGCTTGCAGCTCAGCGTGTAGTCGTTGACGCCGCAGAAGATGCCCACCCAGGGGACACCGCACGCCGCCGCCGCGTCCACATCGGCGCGGGCGGCCCGCGCGTGCGCGAGCACGTGAGCCCGGAGCCCCAGGGCTTGGACCTCCTCGACCGCCTCCCGGATGCCGGCCGAGACGACCGGGTGCCCGGCCTCGATGAAGTCCACGCCGAACGCGTCCAGCCGCCGCGCGAGTATGAGCTTCTGCTCCAGGGTGAACCGGACCCCGGCGGCTTGCTCTCCTTCCCGCAGGGTCGAGTCCAGCAGCTGAATGGGATGATTGAGGATGGCCATTACGCGTTCGGCACCAGGCGGCGCTTGAGCTGCTCGTAGCCGTACACCCCGAGCACGCGTTTCAGCGCGCGGATAAGGAATTGCTGGTTCGCCGCCCACCAGAAGGCGGGCTGCCAGCCCTGGACCATCGCGACGAGGCGGTCGGCCGAGAACGGCTGGCGCACGACGACGCGGCGCAGGCCCAGCGGCTGCGTCTCGCGGCCGTTGGTGCCGATGGTTGAGACCCAGGCGGCCTCGTAGCCGGCGCGCTCCACGGCGTCGGCCACCGCGCGGTTCCAGAAGCCGCCGGGGGCTGCCATCGCGTGGATAGGCAGGCCGAGCCGCTCTCCCAGCAGCCGCTTCGACTCGACGAGCTCCTGTGTCAGCTCCTCCCGCGAGAGGCCGGTCAGCGGCCGGTGCGAGATCCCGTGCGCGCCGATTTCCATCCCGAGGAACACGAGCCGGCGCAACTGGTCCCACGTCAGGTGCCCCGGCCGATCAATGCAGCCGGTCGGAACGAAGAACGTGCCGCTGAACCGGTGGCGCACGAGCAGCGGAGCCACGAGCTCCAGATGGCTGGCGTAGCCATCGTCGAAGGTCAGGACCACGGTGCGCTCCGGCAACGGCTTCATCCCCTGCTGCCAGGCGCGGAAGTTGCGGGAGCTGACCGTCTGGTAGCCGAGCTTGCGCAGCTGGGCCAGAAGGGCGTCCAGCTCGCCGACGCTGATGCGGTAGAAGGGGTCGCCGGCGGGGTGCTGCCCGTTCGTCTCCTTCGTCACGTCATGGAACGTCAGTGCGACGATTCTCATGACGAAAACTCGATGACCGTGAGTTCCGGCGGACACAAGAACCGATAGGGCCGCGTCTTGGTCCCGATGCCCCGGTTGACGTACAGGTGCGTCCCGCCCTCGCGATAGCTGCCGCCCGGCACGTACGGGCCGCGGTTCGCGTAGTCGGAGAGCCGAGCCAGCCACGGGATGCCGAGCTGCCCGCCGTGCGTGTGCCCGACGAGGATGAGCGGGATCCCGGCGGCGACCGCGTCCGGCATGATGTCCGGCGAATGCGCGAGCAGCAGCGCTGGGGCGCGCCGCCCGCCGGCGGTCGGCACCTGGCGCAGGGCGGCGTCGAGGCGGTCGAGGTGATGGACCGGATCATCCACGCCGGCGAGCCACGCCCCCGTCGAGGCCATCGGGGTGGCGGCGTTGCGCAGCACATGGATCCCGGCGGCGCGCAGCTCGTCGTCAAACTGCCGCGGCGTCAGGAAGTGGTTGTCGGTGTTGCCCGGCACGACCCAGACGCCCTGCGGGGCGGCGAGCTGCTTGAGCAGCCCGACCGCGAGCGGCCAGCCGTCGGCGCCGTTGATCAGATCGCCCGTGACGACGATCCAGTCCGGACAGCGCCCGTTGATCTGCCGGATCAGCCGCCGCTCCCGCCACCCGACGCGCTCCAGATGCAGGTCCGTCACGTGGACGATCCGCCGGCCGGCGAGCGCCTGGGCCAATGGCCCCTCGGTGATGCGCAGTGTCGTCGCGACCACGACGTTTGGCTCGACGTACCGAATGTAGCCGAACGCGGCGGCCTCCACGGCGATGACCACCAGCAGCCAGCGTAGCGTCCGGTACCGCGACCCGTTCAGCGCCGCGACCCCGGCCGCCGCCAACGGGAGTGCGAGCGACACCGCCAGCGCCATGCCCATACGGCTCATCGCAGGGCCCCCGCCCGGCTGCCGGGCAGCCCGCTATCCGGCCCAACCGAGGCGGCGGCATCCCCCGCCCGGGACGGCACGCGATGCTCCAGCGGATCGAACAGGAACGGCACGCTGTACAGGAACGGCGCTGCGCGCCCGTACGTCAGCTTGTCCGTGAGCGCCCCGTCGGCTTCGGGGCGGCCGCTCGCATCCTGCTTGCGCGCGAGCTGCGTCAACCGGGCTTCGCCGACCAGCAGGAACTGGGTGTCGCCGGTCACGTCGAAGCTGTACGCGAGCGCGTCGAAGAACGGGTAGAACGACTCATGGGTGATGAGGTAGCGCGTGCCCTCGACGATCGCCTTCGCCGCCGCCGGGTCGTTCGTGAGGCGGTGGTAGGCGATGAGCGCGGGCAGCGTGTACTGGGTCGTGAACGAGTTGTTCCGGCTGCCCCGCCATGTCCCCGTCGTCGGATCGAAGGTGTCCGGCCACGAGCCGTCCTCCTGCAGCCCGGAGAGGAGCCGCCGGGCCATCGCGACCGCCCCCCGCAGGTACGCTTCGTCCCCGGTCAGCTCGTAGAGGGCCGTGTCCCCCCAGAGGATGTTGGCGAGCGTGCGCTGCGGGGCGATGTCCGGGTGCCCGTCGTACGTCATCGGCTCGCGGAGGAAAAAGTCGCCGACCTCCAGCGCCACGTCGCGCGCGCGGGGAGAGCCAGTCAGGTAGTGGTAGAGGAGGATCCCGATGGGGCTCGTGTGCGAGGCCTCGTCGCTGCGGCCGCCCCAGTGGTTGGCGTTGTGCCGATGCATCGAGCCGACTTGGCTGAAGGCGTCGTCGATGACGCCCTTCAGGCGCGGGTCATGGGCCGCGGTGTTGTAGTGGACGGTGTCCACGTCCATGATGTGGCGGGCGAGGTCCTCGCCGAACTGGAAGTACTTCCAGAGGCCGGTCCGGACATATTGGAGCAACGCACCCGTATGCGTCCCCATGGCCTCGCAGTTGAACCAGCCCCAGCGCCCCTCCGGATGCCAGCCCCAGTCGCCATAGGACTTGTCATGGGCGTCCTTGCGGTACCAGCTGAGCGTGTCGCCGAAATCCAGCATGCCGTACCAATGGTTGATCGCCTGCTGCCGCTGCCCCCAATCGAAGAGGCGCTCCAGCATGACCTCGTCGTAGAGCTGCCGGCCGGTGTCGTTGGGGGCGAGTCGCCCCAGCACCCCCGTGTCGTTGACCCACGCGCCCGCCGGCCGGAGGTGCAGCGGCTCCTGGGCGGCCGCAGCGGTCCGATGGAGGGCGGCCGTGTCGAGATCGTTGGCATGAAACGCGACGACGAGCTCGTGGGTCTTGCCCAGCCCGAAGGCGCTGCCGCGCGCGACCGCGTCCGGGCCGTAGGCCGCCTCGGTCGTCTGCAGATCGAGTAGTCCGGCCTGCGCGGGCCACAGCGCTACCTCCAGCGTCTGCGCCGCCGGGTCGAGCGTGAACGCCTTCGGGTACTGCTGCCAGAAATCCCTGACGATGACGGCCGCTCCCTGCCGCGCGTCGCGCAGGTCCGCCCAGCCGACGGCGCGACGTCCGGCGCGCGGGCCGTCGGAGAGCCCCAGGAGCTCGTAGGCGTCGTGCCGCCGCTGCAGCAAGGTCAGCGGAGCGGCCAACTGCCCCTCGAACGCCCCCGCTTCATCCCCGAGCCCGGCCGTGAGATCGCCGGCGAGCGCGAGCGGGAGCTGCAGCGTCACCGCCTCGATGGGCTCGTTGTCCGGCAGCACCAGCCCCTCGTACTTGTGGTGGTGCCGGTTGGCGGGATACCCGGTATAGATGAACGTCGGCCAGAGACGGACCGTCCGGTCGCCCTCGGCCAACTGCAGGCGGACGATGAACTGCCCGAAGCCGCGGCCGGCGGCGTTTCGGAACCAGCCGCTGGCCTTGAGCGTCACGCTGACCGGGCCGCGGTCTTCGATCGCCACCTGATAGGTCTGCGCATCGTTGGCGCTGTCATAGTCGGTGTTGGCAAACCGCATGAGGAAATGGCCGGGACGCGCGACGTGCTCATCCTCGGCAAACTGCCCGTCGCCGTTGCGATCCAGCCAGACGCTCTCGACGATGGTGAAGTGCCGCTTGCTGACCGCCACGCGCAGCGGCCCGGTGGTGACGGTGATGGCCTGCGCGTCTTCCGCCACCTGGAGCCGCGAGGCAGGCTCCGGTGCGGTCACGTCCGGACCGTACTCGAGCAGGTAGGCCTGCGATGCCTGGGGCCCGACGGTGGCCTGGAGGCTGACCAACAGCCACCGGATGCTGCCGTCGCGCCAGCGCGCGAGCGGGGTCAGCTGGGCTGGCTGGACCGCGCCCTGCTGATCCACGACCCGTGCGTGCCGCACATCCGCCAGCTCTCCCGGAGCCAGCGGGACACCGCCCGACGCCAGCCCTCGGGTGCGCGCCGTACCCGACGGTTCCCGGATGCTCATCGGCACGCGCACCGTCGTCGCACCGCCGAGCGTCCATGCGGGTCGGCGCTGCCGGAAGCGCGCGGCGGTCAACCGCTCAGCCTCCGCGACGCCGGCGAGCGTCTCGTCCAGCGATTCGGCGGCCTGGGGGATGGCGCCGTCGGCCGGCGCGGAGGTCCCGGCGGCCTGGGCCGGCTCCAGCCGGATGCGGTCGAGGTACACCGTGGTCTCCTTGCTGGGCTTCCACTGGAAGATCGTCAGCGAGTGGATCTTGCGCAGGTTCAGCCCGCCGAGCGCTTCAAGCGGAATCGACACCGACTGGCCCTGCGAGGCCGGCACGGTGACGTTCTGCTTGTACCGGCGCTCGTCTTGATCCTTCACCTGGACGATGAGCCGGATGTCCCGCCCGTGGCTGTTGAAGACGTCGAACGCCAGCCGATCGAACCCGGACCAGTCGGCGGGCAGCGTACGGGCGCGAAACGCCTTCGACAGGACGATGCCGGGCGCCTCGCTGCCCGGCTGGAACGTGACCTCCGCCGCCTCGCGCCCGTGCGTGGCGTGGAGCGTCGAGCGCGCGAGGGTGGCTCCCTTAGTTTCCCACTGGGCGACGTCCGCGTTGGACTCGAAGTCGCCGAGCAGCACGAGGCCGCTCGCGGGATGGCCCCACCACTCGAGGGGGATCGGCATCGCCGATCCGGATCGCGAAGCGATCCGGCCTTCGGCCATCCCGCGGGTGGTGGGGTGGCCCGGGATGGATGTGGTCGCGACGGCATCGGCCCGGCGAGGCGTTGCACCGCGCCGCGCGACCGCGTAGCCGATCCCGATACCCAGCGCCAGCACGATGGCGAGACGGAGCGTACGCATCAGCCGCCTCCCCGCCGCAACGCGCGCTGGTACAGCGCGTCGTTCTCCGCCACCATCCGCTCGACGCTAAAGCGCTGCAGCACCCGCTGCTGCCCTTGCGCGGACGCCCGCGCGTAGAACGCGTGGTCGTCGAGGAGTGCCTGGATCGCCTCGGCGAGCGCCTCCGGATCCTCCGGCGGCACGAGCAGGCCGGTCTGGCCGTCGGCGATCGCTTCGCGGTTGCCCCCGACGTCGGTCGCCACCACCGGCAGCCCCGCCGCCATCGCTTCCAGGGCGACCATGGGCAGACCTTCCCGCAGCGACGGCAGGACGAGCAGGTGCGCCTGGTGGAGGATGAACGGGATGTCCTGCCGCAGGCCGGTGAGGTGGACCGTGTCGCCAAGCCCCGCCGCCTGAATCTGCCGCGCGAGCTGTAGCGCCAGGGGCCCCTCGCCGATCACGAGGACCTGGAGCGACGGGTAACGAGCGCGCAGTTGGGCGGCCGCTTCGATGAGGTACGCGTACCCCTTGGCCGGCACCAGCCGCCCGATGGCGACGATCACGGGAAACCGCCCCGCCCACTCCCCATCGGCTGGCGGGCGGAGGCTGCGGGTGCCGTTGCGGTAGCGGGCGGCGTCGATGCCGTTGTAGATCTTCACCAGCTTGCCGTCCACCCCCGGCAGGCGCTGCTGGTAGAACAGGCGGACGCGCTCGGAGACGCACACGACGCTGTGGCTGCGGCGGCACAGGAGCCGATCACACCACACGTGGACGCGGCGTTTCCAGACGTCCACGTTGTGCTCCGTGGCGATGATGACGGGCACACCGGCCAGCCACGCCGCCAGCCGCCCCCAGAGGTTGGCCGTCCAGAGGTGCGTGTGGACGACGGCGACGCGCTCCCGCCGCATCAGCCGGACAAGCTTCGGCACCACGGAGAGATCCAACCCCGAACGCTTGTCCAGCGACACCACGGGAACCCCCGCCGCCTCCAGCTCGTCGGCCAGCCGGCCGCGCCGGTGGATGCAGACGACCATCGGGCGATAGCGCGAGCGATCCAGCCCCTTGGCCAGCGAGAGGACGATGCGCTCGGCCCCCCCGACCTCCAGCGCCCAGATGACGTACATCACCCCGACCCGATCAGAAGACGCACGCAATGCGGAATGGGGAATGGGGAATGGGGAATTCGGACCGATGCCGCATGCCGCATTCCGCATTCCCCATTCGAGTAGGTTTCGCATCTGGCCCACGAGGCGCTGCAGGTGGTGGCGCGCGTCGAACTGCGTTTCCACCCACATGCGCCCGTGGTCGCCCAGGACCCGGGCCCACGTGGGGCGGCGCAGGAGCGCCTCGAGCGCCTCCGCGAGCCGCTCGGGGGCGCGCGGCGGGACCAGCATGCCGTTGCGGCGGTCCTGCACCGCCTCCGGGATCCCGGAAATCGTCGTGGTCACCACCGGCAGGCCGCACGCCTGCGCTTCGAGGATGACGTTGGGGATGCCGTCGCGGTCGCCGTTGCCCGCGACTTCGCACGGGAGCACAAATGCGAACGCCTCGCCGTAGAGCGCCCGCAGCGCTCCCTGCGTCATCGTCGGGCGCAGCTCAACCACCCACGCGAGCCCGTCGCGCCGCAGCCGCCGCGCCAGCCGCCGTCGCTGCGGCCCGGCGCCGACGATCACCGCCCGGAACGCGATCCCCCGCTGCTTCAGCAGCCGGTACGCCTCGAGCAGCGTCTCATACCCCTTCGTCTCGACGAGACGACCAACCGACAGGAGCAGCGGCGTCCCGGACACTCCATTGGGAATGCGGAATGGGGAATGCGGAATGAGGTCCTCGACCATTCCGCATGCCGCATTCCGCATGCCGAATTGACGGAGGTCGACGCCGTGGTAGCTCAGCGCGATCTTGTCCCTCGACGAGGGGCACAGGTGGTTGAGGTAGCGGCGGCCGTAGTCGGTGCAGGTGATCACGCGCGCAGCCAGCTCCACCTTGGCCTTCAGCGACGGGTTCCTGACGAAGAGGTCCCAGGCGTGCGCGGTGAAGCTGAACGGGATGCCCAGCCAGCGCGACGCCACGACCGCCGCGGTGGTCGGCATCGTCGCCCAGTGCGCGTGCACGTGCGCGACCCCGTCGCGCCGCATCCGCCGGGCGACGGCGAGCGACTGCCCCCAGACCATGAGCGCTTTCGCCAGCGTCACCGGCGGCCACGGATGGTGCCGCACGATCCACCCCAAGGCGGACAGCGCGCGCCACGGATGCCGTAGGATCTCCCGCAGCGCCTGCACCCACGTGGCGGCGTCGTCCCAGGCCACGCAGACCGTTGACGCTTGCATCGCTTCGGCGTCCGGATGGACGATGCGATCGCGGCAGCGCTTGAGCGAGTAGATGCGCAGCGGGAGGCCCGCGTCGGCCAGCGCCTTGAGCTCCCGGGCGACGAACGTCTCGTGCGTTTCCGGAAACTGCGACGTGATTATCCCCAGCGGACGAGCCGGGGCGTGCACGGCCAGCAGCCGGACGTAGAGGGCCTGAATCGCCTCGACCATCCGCGCGGCGTCAAAGCGTTCCTCGACGGTGCGGCGGGCTGCAGTGCCTAGGCGCGCTCGGAGTGCGGGATCGGCGAGCAGCGCACGGACGGCCGTGGCGAGTGCGGCTGGATCGCGCGCGGGCACGAGCCATCCGTTCTCGCCATGCCGAATCGCTTCCGGGTTGCCGCCGACGTTGGTCGCGATGATCGCCGCCCCGGCGGCCATGGCCTCCAGGAGCGCGTTGGAGAACCCCTCGGAGCGCGACGGCACGACCACGAGGTCGGCGGTCGGCAGCAGCCGCTCCACGTCCGTCCGCGTGCCGAGGAACCGCACGTGCCGCTCCACGCCGAGCCGCGCCGTCGACCTGACCAGCTCGCCCCGCATCGGCCCGTCCCCGACCAGCACGAGGGTCGCGGCCGGATGCGCGCGGAGGACCTCCGGCAGCGCCTCGAGCAGATCGCGCTGCCCCTTGATGGGCGAGAGGTGCCCGATCGTCATGATGACCGGCCCCTGATCACTCGCACCGGTGGTGGGCGGACGAAATCGAGAGAGGTCCACACCGTTGTAGATCGTTTCGATCCGCTCCGACGGCAGCCCCTCGCACGCGAGGACCGAGCGGCGGATCGCCTCCGAGTTCACGGTGACGGCCCGGCAGCAGCGATTGGCCAAGCGAATCGCGAATCGGTGATGGGGCCGCATCCACGTCACGACCTCGCGCCGCGCGGAGATGATGACCGGTATACCGGCCAGCCTTGCCGCGACGACCCCGTAGACGTTCGCGCTGAAGAGGTAGGTGTGGACGATCGCGAAGCGTTCCCGCCGGATCCAGCGGACTAGTGCTGGGAGTGCGAGCCAGCCGCGCAGCCCGTACACCCGCCGCAGCCCCACGACGCGCATCGGCACGCCGAGGCGGCGGAACGGCTCCGCGGCCTCGCCGCCGCGCAGCAGGAAGCAGAGACTCGGCGCGAAGCGCGAGCGATCCAGCCGGCGCAGGACCGCCGTCAAATGCGTCGCAGCGCCTCCCACGCCGGGCTTGTCGATGATGTAGAGGATCTTTGTGGCGCTCATGGCTCCATCCGTCTAAGGCAAAAGGCAAAACGCAAAAGGAAAAACCACAAGGTAAAAGCTACAAGTGTCGGCGGCCTCTCATGGTGAGAAGACTGGCAGCTAGGATGTTTGAGAGTTCGTGCGTCTCCGTGAGCAGCGCCTCGAGTTGTCCGTTGGCCGCTGGTCTGGTGTCCTTCAATAGCTGCAGCCAAAACGTGCTCTCATTGGCCGACTTCAGAGCATAGCGATAGAAGTTCGCAAAATCCCGTTTCGAGCCAGCCGACTGGGCTTCCGTTACGTTGGCGCCAACGGACGTCGCGGAACGCAACAGTTGCCTCCTGAGCGTTCGTGTAACGTCGTCGTTCGGTAGTGCGTCCAGAAACTTGATGGTGTCCACCGCATAGAGATAGGTACGACGCTTGACGTCATAGACCTTCGTGTTCATCCCTCAGTCACTTTTGCTTTTACCTTTTCCCTTGTGGTTTTTCCTTCTGCCTTCTCACTTTTGCCTTGTCTTCCAAGATCGCCTCGTAGTGGCGCAGCAACTGATCGGTGATGACGCGCCACGAGAATTCGCGCGCGGCGAACGCGGCCGCCTGGCTCATCTGCGCGCGTAAGGCGCGGTCGCGCAGCAACCCAAGGACTCGCTCGGTCATGGCGTTGACGTCGTTGGGCTCGACGAGGAAACCCGTTTCACCATTGCGCACCGTCTCCGGAACTCCACCGACTGACGTCGTGACCACCGGGACCCCGCATGCCTGCACTTCGATACTGGTCATGCCGAATCCCTCGGGAGAGGCGAACGGCAGGCAGGCGACGTCTGCGGTGCCGTAGAGCCTGGCCAGTTTGGCCCGGTCATAGATCGGGTCAAGCAGCCGCGCGTTCGGAAGCTTCCGAACTGCTGCTTCGACCTGCCGCGCGTACGCCGAAACGGCCGTATCCCAGTAGGACCCCTTCGGCCCGACGATGACCAGCTGCGCTGCGGGCAGCTGCCGCTGCACGCGACGGAACACCTCCAGGACTTCCAACACTCCCTTGCGCGGATCGATGCGCCCGGCGAAGAGGATGAGCGGATCGCGCGTCAGACCGAACGCCTGCCGGTGATCCGCCGACCCGTTGGGCATGAAGACGTCGCTCTCAACACCGTTGCGCAGCGTGTGGACCCGCTCCGGGTCCAGGTGCGGCAGGCGGCGGCGCACGTAGGCGCCGATGAAGTCCGACACGGTGAGGATGCGGTCGCAGGCCGCAAACCCCCGCTCGAAGAAGAGCCGGTCCACCCGCTTGGACGTCAGGCACCAGCCGTAGTCGATGTTGTGCAGCGACATGACGCGGCGATACCCGCTGCGCGCGGTCGTCTCCGCGATCAACAGCCCGAGCGGCCGGTTGTGGTAGTGGACGATGTCCGGGTGGAGCTGCGCGATCCGCTCGCCGACCCGGCGGAAGTAGTAGTAGCCCCGCGCGACCGCATCCAGGGGAAACACCTTGAGCGGCGCAGGGATGGAGACGTCGTGGTACGTAACACCGGAGGCGTCCACGCGGTCCTCGCCGCCAGTGAGCGCTTCATCGGCGACCGAGAGCACGTGGACGTCCACCCCGCGCTTGGCGAGTGCGGTCGCGACGTTCGCGACCCACGCTTCGATAGCGCCCCCCCGCACCGGCGGAACCGGCAGCAGCTCGGGTGCCACGTGGCAGACCCTCATCCCACCACCTGCTGCAGGCCCCGCCTTGAGGCGGGGCCGTGGCCGGCGCATGAGCCATCCCGTCTCCCGGCCATGGCGGTATCGCACCGCCATGGAGCGTGATTATTTAAGTGCCCTCGAAGTCTCTGGGCGATACCGCCAGCAGCAGGTGGGATCATCCCACCACCTGCCGGAGGCCGCCCATGGCGGCCCCGCATACCATGTCGCCAACAGCCTGAGTCATGCGGCCACGGCGCCTCACACGACAGCGAAGAGCAGTGGCGCCGTGACCGGCAGGTGGTGGGATCATATATACAATGTATTGACTTTAGCCATACTTGGTGATATCCTCACGTACGGGAGGTGATGCTGATGAGTAAGGTGATGCTGTCGCTCTCGCGGGAGTTTCTGCGCGACATGGATGCCATCGCCCGCGCGGAACGCCGAAGCCGCAGCGAGCTGGTCCGAGAAGCGATCCGCACGTATGTCGCCACACGCGCCGGCGCCCATCTCGAGGCCTCAAGCGCGCAGAGTCGCCGCGCGGCGTCTCGGATCCTCCGAGCACGCCTGCGCCTCCCCGCCGGCCAGAATGCAGCCTCGCTGGTCCGACAGCTGCGCGACTCCAGATACGGGACGGGATGAACGAACTCGTCATCGATACCTCCGTACTCGTGAAGTGGTTCGTGCTTCCCCGTGAACGGGATTTCCCCGCGGCAGAGGCCCTGCTCCTCGACCACGTGCACCACCGCCGCCGACTCCACATTCCCATGCTGGCGTTCTATGAATTCGGCAACGTCTTGTTGCGGGCTGGGAACGGCCTGAAGGCGAGCGCGCCTCTCACGTGCCTGTCCGACGTGTATGCCTTGGGGCTGTCCGTCCATCCGCTCACCGGCCCGAGGGCGCTCCTCGCGCTTGAGCTCGCTCACACGCTGCATATGTCGTTCTACGACTCCTGCTTCATCGCGCTGGCTCAGGAGCTCGGCATCGCGCTGGTGACCGCCGACGAGAAGCTTCGCCGCCGCGCCGACGCCCTTCCCTTCGTCCACCTGCTCGGCGCCCTCCATTCCAGTTCGTAAGACCATCATCACGTGCGCCGTCGCTATCCTGCCACCGCGAGTTTTTCTGACGCGGATCATGAGAGCGCCTGTTCACATGCGCCGTTTTGACAGGGTCGGGCCCGCATGATAGACTCGTTTCGTCGAAGCCAACTGATGAAAACCGTCGAGCTCTCGTCACGAGGAACCATCCTGTTGCCGAAGGGGCTCTTCAAGCCTTCGGAAAAAGTGGTGCTGTTCACTCGCCACAATATGGTGATCATCAAGAAGTTGGAATCTCCCCGGCTCTCTTGGCTGGCTCGGCGCGCAAAAGGCCGCGCGCCTTCGCTACGTGAGATCAGCCGAGAAGTCCACGCATACCGACGCGCAAAACGCACCTCATGAGGGTCGTGGCAGATACCGGCGTGCTGGTATCTGCCTTCCTCTGGAGCGGCATCCCCCATCAACTCCTGGTTGCAGCTGAGCAGCGCCGGCTCAGTCTGTATACCTCGCTTCTGTTGATCGAGGAACTCGCCGGAGTGCTCTCGCGGCCAAAGTTCAGGGAACGGTTGTTGGCGCTCGAGGTAACGGCTGATGATCTCCTCGAAGCCTTCCTGAAGCTCGCCCACTTGGTCCGCCCGGGCCCCATCCCACCGACGATCGTGCGTGATCCTGATGATGACCATGTCCTGGCCTGCGCCCTCGCGGCCGGAGCGCACTACATTGTCAGCGGGGACCATCATCTGCTCACCTTGAAGCGATACGGTCCCATCCCCATCCTGCCACCGCGAGTTTTTCTGACGCGGGCCCTCATGAGAGCACCCCGCGCTTGACGAGCACCTTGGCCCCGACGACGACGCCGGCCAGCAGCCAGAAGTACGAGATGAGGTCCGGCGCGTTCATGCGCGAGCCGAACATGTTTGACGCGAGCAACGCGCAGGTCCCCGATGCCATCCCGAGCCCGAGCGACCGCACCAGCGGATCCCGGGAGCGTCGCTCGAGCCACGCGGCGTTGAGCAGGATGAGCCCCAGGATGATCACGAAGACGATGAGCGCTGGGATGCCCATTTCGCCGGCGACCAGGAGGTACGTGTTGTGCGCGTCCATGTTGCGCTCCATCGCCGCGTACCGCGGCGCGATGAGCGGGAACAAGCCGAACCCGACCCCGAGCCACGGGTAATCGGACACCATCTGCAACCCGCCGCGCCAGATCTGGAGGCGGCTGCGAGCGCTCCCGTCGAGCGACTCCTCGAACTGGGCCTGGGACGGATCGCGGATCGTCTGCGTGAATCGGAAGCGAATGCCGCTGGGGAGCATCCACGGGTTGGCGAAGGCGAACGCGATGGCCACGAGCAGGAGCGCGAACAGCTTTTTGCTCCGGAAGAAGCACAGCCCCAGCAAGCCGGCCGCGAACGAGAGGTACGCGCCGCGGGAGAACGTCACCATGATCCCGCGGAAGCACGCGGCCAGCGGTCCGAGGAGCAGCCAGGCGTTCCATCGGGACGCGTAGTGCAGCAGGATGCCGGCCATAAGGAACATGTAGTAGGAGAAAAACGCCCCGAGCGAGTTGGACTGCCCCATGACGCCCTCGACGCGGGCCTTCTCGAGCTCCAAACCGCTCACGTACGAGTAGTCGCGGATCGCCATGAGCGCGATGACGGTCACGACGAGGCTGACGACGGTCAGGAGGCGGCTGAGCGTCGTGCGGTTGTTCACGAGGTTCGCCCCGATGAAGAAGAGCCACATCGGGGTGAACCATCGCTTCATCCGGGTCAAGATGTTCATGTCGAACATCGTGCCGAACCAGAGCTGGGAGCCCCGGTAGACCGACACGAGGCCGAGGAGGATGAAGAGCAGCAGCCACCCGTTGAGCGCCGTGGGCCGGAACAACCCCTCCCGCCGGTTGCTCGCCCGGATGAACCAGCCGAGCGTGGCGAGCGCCATGAGGATGTTGGTCAGGTTGAGCGCGGTCCAGTTGGTGCCGAAGTCGCCGACGAGCACGCGGTTGAACGGCAGGTACACCGCCAGGGCGTAGAGGAACAACTCCGGCTGCTGTAGCCCGAGCAGCACCAGGGTCAGCAGCCCCACCCCGGCGAACGCCAGGAGGACCGCGGACGGCATCTGCACGTCCTTGCGGATGATCCACGAGAACAGGAAGACGAGGACGCTGACCGCCGCCAGAAACGGCAGGTGCTGGCCGGCCGGGGCGGTCTTGACGCGTATAGCGGAGTACGCTGGAGGCATCCGGTTACCCTTCCCTCCGACGAATCAGCCGACCCGCCGCCCCGACGACATCTCGCGCCATCCGGCCCAACTCATGCACGAACGGCATGGGGTCGCGCCAACTCCAGTAGGCCAGCTCGATCGGGCCGCGCAGCGACCCCAGCCATTGCGACACGGTCAGCTCCCGCGCGCGCAGCGCCTGGGCGGCGGAGCGCACGTCCCCCCGGAGGCTGATCCACTTGATCCCGTCAACCTGGCGGGGTGCTGTCCACGAGGAATCCGCGTGTTCCGCGTAAGCGGCATAATCCAAATCCACCCCGCAGCGCGCCGCCAGCTGGTTCTGCAACCACGTCCGCGCGTTGATCTCCAGGATGTAGAGCCGCCCGTCCACGGCGTTCCGTTTCACTTCGACCTCCGCCAGCCCGCGGAACCCGATCGCCCGCAGCACGCGCAGCCCCAGCGCGGCGACCTCCTCATCCCACGCGCTCTCGCACAGCGAGCCGACGCCAAGCCTCCGCGGGTACTGCCGAATCTTGCGCGATACGAAGACGCCGCGCGCCGTCCCCGCCGCGTCAAGGTACGCCGCGCACGAGAAGTGCGTGGCGTCGGAGCCAGGGACGAACTCTTGGGCAATCAGCGCATCTCCGGCTCCGTTCAGGTGCTGCTGCAGCGCGGCGAGTGCCGCGGGGGAGGTGACGTAGAACCCCTTCCGGTTGACCCGGCGATGAAACTGATGGCTCACCGCCGGCTTCACCGCGCAGGGGTAGCGTAGCTCGTGGGACGGCTCGTGGCGGCCGTTGAGCCGCCAGGTGCGCGGCGTCGGAAGGTCGTGGCGGCTCATCAGCTGCGCGAACGCCGCCTTGTCCACCAGCGCTTCGACCAGCGCGGGCTCCGCGACGGTAAAGCGAAACTGCGCGGCGAGCGGATCCTGGTAGCGCGCCAGCCAGAGCGCGAAGCTGTCGGTCGCCGGCAGCAGCACCGGCCGGCCGCCGAGCCGTCGGCCGATGGCTGTGACCTGCTCCACGACGCGTTGCGGCTCCTCATCGGGCGACGCCACCAGGACGGCCTCGCTCGCGCAGGAGTGGAACCCCGCCTGCCGCGAATCGGCATCCACCCCGATGACCTGGATCCCACGGCGGGTCAGGTTGCGCATCGCGTTCAGTCCGGCCAGTGAGAGCCCCAGCACCACCACGGCGGGGCGTTCGCTCACCGGCGCCATCGGCAGCCCTCCCGCGGTTCGAAGAGGCCCGCCAGCTCCGCGGCGAACACCGGCAGCAGCCGCTCCGCCGTGACGCGACGGGCCAGCACGTAGGGGTTTGAAGCTGCGTCGTTGCGGCCCGGAATCGCCGTGCACGCCCCGACGAAGCCAGCGCGCCGCACCAACGTCTCGAGGTCGCGGCTGAAGTCCTCGGCGGTGCCGTTGGGATAGCAGAACGTGAAGACGGACCGCCCGAGGCGCGCCTCGATCTGCTGTTTGGAGTCCTGGATTTCGCGCAGCGCGCGCTCGCGATCCACGCGCGTGAGGATTGGATGCGTCACCGTGTGCGCCCCAACGCGCCAGCCGGCGTCGCACAGCATCCGCAGCTCGTCCCACGTCATCGGCGGCTCCAATAGGGGGTGCGAAGCTCCGGACGCTTCGAGCTGCCCGGCCAACGCCTCGACCGCGGCGGCCCGAGCGGTCTCCGGCATGCGCTTGAGCCGCTCCTTCATCTCTATCAAGGCGCGCTGCCGCGCCTCCACGGAGTCCAGCCGCACGGTCCCGCGCCAGCCGTCCACCTGGACCGGCGCCTCTCCCAGCGGGGCGCGCGCAAACAGGTCGTTGACCACCCACGTCCACAGCGGCTGACGCGCGTCGGTGCAGCCCGAAACCACGTAGACGGTTGCCGGCAGGCCGTACCGCGCGAGGATGGGCGCCGCCAGGCGCGCCAGACTGCTGTCGGCGTCATCGAACGTCATCGCCGCGCTGCCGGCGGGCAGCCGACCGCCTTGGGCCAACCGCTCCAGCAAGTCCTCCACCGTGCGGACGCGGTACGCCCGGCTGAGGTAGCGCACGTGCCGCTCGAACGCCTCAACCGGCAGTCCGCCGAAGTAGGGATCCGGGCGCGTCGCGATCCGGTGGTACATGAGCACCGGGAATTCGTGGGGCCGGACAAGCCGTCGTAGCATCCGGCAGCACGCGACCAGACCGGTGTAGAACGCCGCGTAGCTGACGGTCACTTTGACCGCGCGGCGCAGTCGAGCGCCTGCGGGGGCAGAGGCGCGCAACGACGCCTCGACTGACGGCAGTGCCGGCAATGGAATCCCGCCGTTGGCGTCGCGCAGCGTCCCCGCGCGCAGCCGGTCCCGCAGCTCCCACCACGCACTGCGGGCTTCCCTCGCGATGACCCGCCACGACACGCCGCGCAGCCGCCGGTCCGCGCCGGGGCGGACGACGTGCCACAGCAGCCGCGGCGCCGACGACGGGCGCGCGGCGACGTGAAGCACCGCGTCCGGAAAAAGCGACACGTAGGTCGCACCCGCGCGCGGTGCTGCGGGGCCAATCGGACGCCCCTCCACGAAGTGATCCCAGAAGAGTGTTGGCAGATCCACGCCGGCGGCAAGGGCGACGTGCGTCGTGCCGCCGAAACGCGGGTTGATCTCGATGAGC